>JBDSGY010000334.1:0-6259 GCA_039918755.1 Steroidobacteraceae bacterium | reverse complement strand
GGCGGGACGACTCGCCGACCGTTACCCCGCCGGACTGCTTGGCGGCATCGGGCTCGCCCTGTTCGCGCTGGGACTGCTGTCGCTGTCCAGGCTGGGCCACTCGGCGCAGGACGGCGACATCCTCTGGCGCATGGCTCTGTGTGGCGCTGGCTTCGGCTTCTTCCAGTCGCCGAACAACCGGACCATCGTCAACGCCGCGCCCCGTGCGCGCTCGGGCGCTGCCGGTGGCATGCTGGCGACGGCACGATTGCTGGGACAGACCTGCGGCGCAGTCTCCGTTGCGGCGGGTTTCCACTGGATGGGGGTCGCATCAGGTCCGATGCTCTTGCGATGTGCCGCCGTGGCAGCCCTGCTCGCCGCCGTCATCAGCATGCTGCGCTTGCGGGTGTGAAGCGGTCAGAAGATCGCCGACACCACCATCAGCAATCCCACCAGCGATACGATCCACACCAGCGACCGGATCACCGGAATACCAATGATGTAGATGGGCAGATAGACCACTCGCGCCACGAGATAGACAAGCGCTCCGAGCTCCGCCAGGTGCCCATCGCGACCGCTCGCGATGGCGCAGACCACCGCCGCGGCGAAGAACGGGAAAGTCTCGAGGAAATTGCGGGACGCCCGCTCGGCACGCGCCGCATGCACCGGCACTGGTTGCTGTTCACCATCGCGGTTGCCCATGTTCCATTTCGCGCCACGGCTGGCCGTGACGAGCGCACCGGCCAGCAATATGTGGAACAGCCCCAGCAGAATGCTGAGGGCCAGTATCGAATTCAAGGTGCCGAACATATGCGCCTCCCGTTCACAACGCGTCCCAATACTGCTCCATTCGCCGGCGCATCGCTGGATCCGGAAGCAACCCGCGCCCGGCAGCCTGGTTGTCGCGCAGGTGCTCGAGGTTGGTCGTACCTGGGATCACCGCCGTAACGGCCGGGTGGGAGAGGTTGTACTTGAGCATGAACTGCGCCCAGGTGGCAGCGCCGAATTCCGCCGCAAACGCCGGCAGCTGTTTGCCCGCCACGCGCGCAAACAGGCTGGCGTTGCGACCGCCGAGCGGGACATTGTTCAGCACCGCGATGCCGCGCTCACCGGCTATCGGCAGCAGATCCTTTGCCGCTTCCCGATTCGCGATCGAATAATCGACCTGCACGAAATCCAGGGGATGCTTGCGCATCACGTCGAGGAACTCGGCATGCTGGCGGGGCGCGGCGGTGGTCGCGCCAATATAGCGGATGCGCTTTTCCTGCCTGTACTCACGCAGCAGTGGCATCAGGTCGTCGAAGCGCACCAGACTGTGGACCTGCATCAGGTCGATGACTGTGGTGCGCAGACTGATGAACGACTGGTCAACGAGTTCCCGATTGATGTTGGCATCCGCCTGCGGCGCAGAGACGGGCTTGGTCGCAATGAAATATCGATCACGGTTGCCAAGCTCTGCCAGCAGCTGGCCGATCACGGCTTCGGAACGACCATACCCGCGCGCGGTATCGATGACCCGGCCACCCAGCGAAGGGAAATCACGCAGCACATCACGGCGCGCAGCCATGTCCGCCGCCGACTCCACGTCATAGGCGTTGGTGCCGATGCCGATGACAGGCATGCGCTCCCCGGTGGAAGGCACGACGCGCACGATCGGGGCCGTGTTGGGTTGCTCTGCCGCGGATACGAGGTACGGGACTGCGGCCACCGCGGCGCCTTGCAGCAGGGTACGTCGTGTGATGTTCATGACTGCCCTGCCTGAGGTCCAGGCTCTGTCAGATGGCCAGCCGCCCGGTGCTGTCGCCGAAGTGCTCGCTCTCGGCGCCGAGCTTGCCCAGCAGCGCCACCAGCAGGTTGGACATCGGCGTGCCCTGCGGCTGCATCAGGTGCCGGTTGCCCTGCAGGGTGCCGCCCGCCTTGCCGGCCAGCACCACCGGCAGTGGATCGTGGTTATGTGAATTCCCATCGCTCATGCCGCTGCCATACATCACGAGCGAGTGGTCGAGCAACGTGCCGTCGCCGTCCGGGGTCTTCTGCAACCGTTCGAGGAAATATGCCAGCAGTCCGATGTGGTACCGATTCAGCACCGCGAAGCGCGCCTTGTTGTCCTCATTGTTCGAATGATGCGACAGGATATGGAACGAGTCGCGGACGCCGCTCTTCGGATACACGGCATTGCTGAGTTCCTTTGCCAGCATGAAGGTGCTGATGCGCGTGATCTCGGTCTGCCAGGCCAGCGCCGTCAGGTCCAGCATCAGCTTGATGTGCTGTTCCACGTCATCGGGAATGCCATTGGGCTTGGCTGGCACTGGTACGTCGCCCGCCACGCGCTCGCCGGCCTGCGCAATGCGCCGCTCGATCTCGCGCACGTCGGTGACGAACTGGTCGAGCCGCTGCCGGTCGGTGGCCGGCAACTGCCGGTCGAGGCCACGCAGCTGCTCGGCGACGGAATCCAGCAGGCTCAGCGACTGGGCACGTCGCGCGCTGCGCTGCGCTGGATCAGCGCCATCGCCGAAGAGCTGCTCGAACAACACCTGCGGGTTGTTCTGCATCGGCAATGGCGCGAGCTCTCCCTGCCACGACAATGTGTTGCGATACGCGCAACTCAAGCCTTCGCCGCAGTTCATGCTGCTGTCTTCGATCATCAGCTCCAGCGAAGGCAACGGCGTGTCACGCCCCAGGGTCTTCGCGGCGACCTGATCCACCGTGACCCCGAGTTTGGGCTGTGCACCGGCGGCGGCCTTGGCGCCACTGAGGAAGGAGGCGGAAGAGCGATTGTGATTGCCGGTTGCGCCACCCGGGCCATAGGCCAGGGGATGCGTGAGCTGCGAGACCACATTGATGTGCGCGCGGAACGGCTCCAGTGGCTTCAGGATTTCGCTGAATGTGAAATTCGCGCCCGTATCGACGGGCGTCCAGCGGGACATGGTCGCGCCATGCGGAATGTAGATGGCGCCGAAGCGCGGCCGGATCGTTGGCGCGGCGGACATCGCGGGACACATGGCGTCGAGCAGGGGCAGTGCCATTGTGGCGCCTGCCCCGCGCAACACGGCGCGGCGCGAAATATGCCGTCGGGTGATGAAGTGCGCCATCTACTCGCTCCCCTGCTGGAATGCCGGACTCTGCACGACGCCCATGACCAGCGTGCCCAGGCGGTAATTGTCCCGGGCCCCCTGCTGCACGATGGTCCGTACCGCAGGCATGTCGCCAAAGTCCACCGCGCGGCCGAGCGCATAGGTCATGAGCCGGCGGGTGAAATTGGTGACGAACAGGTCGGTGCGCGCCATCAGCGCCGTCGACAGGTCGTCGGGTCCGTTGATATGCGTGCCATCCACCAGCGTTCCGCGTGCATCCACTGCCGTATCGCCATCGCGCTCGCGCCATGCACCGATGGCATCGAAATTCTCGAGCGCGAATCCCACCGGGTCGATGACGGCATGGCAGGACGCGCAGGATGGATTGGCACGATGCGCCTCGAGGCGCTCGCGCACCGAGGCGGTCAGCACGTGACTGCCGTCGCCGTCGAGATTGGTTTCGACGCCGGGCGGCGGTGCCGGGGGTGGCGAGCCCAGGATGTTGCCCAGGATCCACGCGCCGCGCAGCACCGGCGACGTGCGGGTGGCGGTGGAGGTGATGGTGAGCACGCTGCCATGACCCATGAGCCCGTGGCGATGCGCGTCGGCCGGCAGCGCTACCTTGCGGAAATGCGAGCCACGCACGTTCGGAATTCCGTAGTGCCGCGCGAGGCGTTCGTTGAGAAAGGTGTAGTCCGCATTCAGAAGCTCGGTGACTGGTCGATTCTGTGCAAGGGTCCAGCGCACGAGCGAGCGCGTCTCTTCGATGAAACCCTCGCGCAGGTTCTCGTCAAACCCGGCCACCTCGGGCGTAACCGACGCAAGTTCGCGCAGGTACAGCCATTGACCGGCAAAATTCTCGACGAGTGCCTCGGCGCGCGGATCGGCCAGCATGCGCTTCACCTGCGTTGCCAGCACCTCGGGGCGGTGCAGCCGGCCGGCCACCGCCAGGTCGACGAGCTGCTGGTCGGGAATGCTGCTCCACAGGAAGAACGACAGGCGCGAAGCGAGCGCAAGATCGCCGGCCTGCTGACCGAAACGAAACAGGAAACGCGGATCAATGAGGATGCGCGACAGCGCCTGCTGGATGCCTGCGTCAAAGCCTCCCTCCGCCCGCCCGCGTTCGTAGAACTGCATGATGACGGCGAGATCTTCGGGACGCTGGGGCCCTCGAAATGCGCGCGACGCGAGGTTCATGACGATCTTTTCAGCGCAGTGACGCATCTCTTCGGACGCAGCCGGATTGCAGGAAAAGATTCGACGCCGGCTCTCGGTATCACCGGGCCCGGTGGCCTTGAACGGACCGCCGATCTCCACCGAATCGATTCCGCCCTCCACCTTGTAGACGGAATAGATGTCATTCACGCCCGCCGGTCGCTGCAGGTCGAAGAGTGCAGCCGTCAGCACATGTTCACCGGCTTTCACCGGCAGGCGGAAATCGCGTTGATTGCGCACGTCGAGTCGCTGCCCGTCCAGCGCCACGTCGATCTGTGCCGCACCGCTGCGCGCCAGCGCAAAGCCGGCGCGGACACTGAAGTGATATTCGGCATCGAGGGGAAAGTAATGCACGATGCGCACACCGCCGCGTGATCCCAGCGGCAGGCCTTCCAGATGCTGGTCCTGCGCGAGCGTCTCTGGCGTCTGGTAAATCGAAGTGGATTCGGTGGCGGTGAGGTCCCCCACTGCAAGACGCGAGAGCTTCATGGCCGCCGTCGTATAGCCCTGGATCAACGACGGTGAAATGCTGAGACCCGAGGCCACATTGTCAAAGCCTTCACTGGCGTCGTCCGGTGGCAGCAGGCTGGCCACATCCACGTGCAACCCGAACAGATCACGGATGGCATTCGCGTACTCGGCGCGATTCAACCGGTGCAAGGCAGGCGGCGCGGCCGCCGGCACCGCAGCCGCATCGAGCCTGGTTTCCAGCAGGCGCACCATTTCCTGCGTGTCCCGCGCGGACGGACGCTTTTCTCCGGCAGGCGGCATCATGCCTGCACGCAGCTTGAGCACCACCTTTTCCCATTCAGCGGCATTGTTGCCAACGTGGCCATGATCGATCGCGCCGAGATCCAGGCCCCCAGCCCAGTCCTCGGAGTTGTGACAGGACGTGCAGTACTTGTCGGTGACCGCGCGCAGGTCGGTTGCCGACCAGGCGCACACAGGCGCGAGCGGCAACACCAGCCAGACCAGTGCAGCCGTCGAACGCATCAGTGCACCGCCGCGCTGCGCGTCTGCAGCAGTTTCGTGATAAGGGCAATCGTCGATGGCTTGGGCTCTGGCGGATGGGTCGCCAGAAACACCCCTTTGGCCCAGTCCAGGGCCGAGCGATGTTCCTTGTCCTGCGCTGCCAAGTCGGCGCCCTGCTCCACCAGATAACGAATGATGTCGTCGGAGCCGCGGTTGGCGGCGCCATGCAGGGCGGTCACGCCCATGGAATTGGCCTGGTTTACATCCATGCCCAGCTCGCGACACATCTTCACCGCGGCGAGCAGCTGTTCGGGTCCTTCGGTCCAGGTCTGCGCCACCACCCAGTTCACACCGGCCGCCGCCATCAGCGGCGAGGTGCCCTGGAAGGTATCGATGCGAGGATCGGCGCCATGCTGCAGCAGCAGCTTCATCACGGTGATGTCACCCGCCAGCGCAGCCGTCAGGAATGGAGTCTGTCCGGTGAAATCCACCCACTCCAGGGATCCGGTGATTTCCAGCAGGTGATTGCGGAAAGGCGGCGTCTCCTTGGTGCGCGCATTGACGTTGGCGCCGGCCGCGAGCAGCGCATCGATCAGCTTGAGCACCGGCGCCCGCTCGATGCCATTCTTGAAATTGGCGTTATGCACATAGAGGTTGCGCACGTTCACCGCTTCCCACAACGGAGTGCGGCCGTACCAGTCCTGCGCATTCACTTCACTGCCCTGCGAGAGCAGGAACTGCGCCGCTGCCATGTTGTTGCTCGAGATTGCCATCAGCAATGGCGTGATGCCATTGGCCTCGCGTGCATTCACCTGCGCGCCCGCCTGCAGCAGCAGTTTGGCCACCGCCACGTGATCATGGCGCGCGGCATAGTGCAGCGGCGTAAGGCCGCCCGGCTGCGGCTCGCGACGGCCACGGTCGGCCGGCACGCCGCCGCGCAGGATGCCCACGCCAAATCCGAATCCCGGCACTGAATTCGGAGCAATGAACGCAGGCGCCTTGCCCACCTTCGTGGCCAC
>JBDSGY010000333.1:0-3638 GCA_039918755.1 Steroidobacteraceae bacterium | reverse complement strand
GCGCCAGCAGGTACGTCTTGTCGAAATAGACAGGATCGACGGTTTCAAGTGGGATGAATTCCACGATGTTCACGGTCTTCGTGCCAGCTTCCTCGAGTGCTTTGATCTCGTCCGGCTTGAACATTGCATATTTGTCTTTCTCGTACTCGTATCCCTTCACCATTTCCGAGCGCTCCACGCGCTCCCCGTCCAGGGCACACACGTACTGCTGCTTGACCCGCGCGCCGTCTTTGGCGTGCAGGAGATTGAATGAAATGCGGTTCGAGGCGACCTCCGACGAGTAGACGTCGACTGGAATCGTCACGAGCCCGAAGGATACTGTCACGGAGGCGAACGATCGTGCGGCCATCTCGGTGTTCCCTGTTGGTTGCGGCGCCTGCATCAGCGGCGACGAGTGCCTGCCGCAGCCCTGTTTGTGCCTCGACGATAGACGGGCAACGGAGGTGCGTAGGTAGGTCAACGACGATGCGCGGTGTAGGAGTCGCGAACGTTACCTGGCCCGCCGCTGCATGCAGCGCATGAACCGCCGTTCCAGTTCGTCGTGCACCGCGGGTGCTGCCGCATCGAGGCCGAGCCATTCGATCTGCATGGCGTCCCACACACGCTCATCGGCTTGCCTGGCCTGGCCCAGGCCCTGCCGCAACAACTGCATTTCCTGATCGCGGCGGAGGGCGGCGTCTTCCTCGGGCGTTGCGGCCCCGCTCAGAATCTCGGCGTGGAGGCAGAGCCTGCGCAGGGCCTGTTCGCGCGCGCTGTCATTGGCCTCCCTGAATGCGGCGGAATGCGCGCGGGCAAGCGACTGCCGCAGCGCCTGCAGGACGCCTTTGCTCGGCCAGCGTGGAACCCCGGCAATGAAGGCGTCCGCAGCGGCCTTCAGTTCCTCCTGTACGGCATTGGCCTCCATGACGGCACGCTGGTAAGCGCGGACGCGTTGCGCGGCGGCGAGAGCATTGGTCTCGATGGCCGCAGCGTCGCGCTGAGCGAGTCCAGCAATCAGTGAGTCGTACCTGGTCATCGCACGCTGGTAACGCTCGTGCAGACCGCGTGCATCGGCGCGGGGCAAGCCGCCCAGAGCATGAAACGCGTCCTGCCACTCCCGCAGCCTGGCTTCCCCGGTGGGGCGGTCCGCGGGCCCTTCCTGGCTCGCCTGTTCGATCTGCACGCACAGGTCCACGGCTGCGGACTTCGCCTCGTCCAGTGTCGCGGCTTGCTGGGCGAATTCCTGCTGCCGGCGGTCGTACACCGCGTTGCACAGGGCGCGAAACTCATTCCACATGGCTTCAGACTGGGCATGAGGGACCGGGCCCGTCGCCTTCCACTGAATTTGCAACTGCTTCACCTCCTCGATCGCGGGGGCGAGGTCTGCAGTTGTCGCGGTGAGCTGGGACGCACGCGCGATCAGCGCCTGCTTGTCACTTGAATTGGCTGCGTACCACGCGTTCAGCCGCGTGCGCAGGCGATCCAGCACGCTGAAGAATTCCGCATCCAGCGGACGGCCTGCATCACGGTCGACTGGCGCGTTCCGGCGCCATTCCTGCGGTGCTTCGCGCACGACACGCATGAGCATGGAATGATCACTCTGCGCAGCATCGAGGCCAGCCTCAAATTTCAGCACGCGCTCCAGCACCTGCCTGCGCGCAGCGAGGTTCGTGCGGCGCATCACAGCCAGTTCGGCGAGATAGACCTGGCAGGGCTGGAACGCAGCCGCAAAAGCGTGCTCGAACCGCTCGGCCTCGGCAGTTGCCTCGACCGCGAGACCCTTGTTGATCGTGCGCCATTCCTGGCGCAGGGCGCGGAGGTGCTCCACCAGCGTCTCTGGCGCTTCGTTTACTCCGATCAACGCCTCCACGTCCTCGATCAGCTCGATACGCTTGGGCGCGGCGGCATAGTCTTTCCATTGCCGGAGTTCGTTCAGGCGCGTGTCAAGGTGTTCGATACTGCGGGCGAGGTGGGGCGGCAACTGCACACCAGACAGCGCAGCTTCGAGGGATTGGCGAAACCACGCAGCCTTGCGCGTCTCGCCGCGGGCCAGTGCAGCGCCGCTGAGGCGGATCAGGCTGGCAATCTCGGCATGCTGCTGCGCGATGGCGTCCTGCTGCTCGCTGAACCCCTGCATTTCGGCGTGGGTCTCGGCTTCGCGGGCCTGATCCGTCGCTTCCTGTTCCTTCAGTTCAAGTGCAGCCTGTTCCTCCGCAGCCTGCTGCTGCGCCAGCAATTCTGCATCGAGCGCGCGCGCACGGTTCTGTTCCTCGGCACGCTGTGCCAGCATGCGCGCAACCTCGCGCTCCTGCGCTGCGACGACGTCCTGGCCACGATCGAGGGCCAGCTGTCCACGCAGGCGCAACTGCGCATCCAACCCGGCGGCCACTGCCTGCCACCGGGTGATGTATACCGACAGTGTCGGCGCGAACAGTGGGTCATGCAGTCTTGCAATGTGCCTTTCGATGGAGGCGCACAGCGCCTCGGCGTCGCTTCTTGCCTGTTCCTGGGAACGCTGCTCCGCCAGCAATGCGTCCAGGCGCTGCTTGATCAGCTTGTATGCAGCCTTATCGCGGCTTCGAAGGCGCGGCAGCAGTGCCTGCCACAACGCCGGATCCCGAATGCCGGATGCAGCCGCCTGGCGCAAACGCGTGGTCTGGCCCTCCACGGCGAGCCGCATGAGTTCATCGGGTGTCAGTGAACCGGATTCGATGGCGCGCAGCAGCTGTTGCTGCTCACCAGGCTCAATTGCAGGCTGGGCCGGCTCGGCTGTCAGTGGAGGAATCTCGGCAACCGGTGCGGGAGGCGGAGTGGGTGTGCGGAACAGACGAGACAGCATTTTCATTGGGGAAAATGATACAGGAACCACGCATCCGGGTTCGGAATCGGACTACACAGCGACGGGGTGCGTGGCAAGTCCCCGCTGATGGGGTGCCTGCCAGACTGCGGTTCATGGAAGCACGCATTTGGCAGGACCCCGCGAGATTCCCTGCGAAGAATCTGGCTGAAGCGCAGACCCGCTTTGATGAGTTCGAAACGCGGGAAAAATGGCTTCTGGCTGAAGTATCGGCAGGCCGCGGCACACCCGAGGTGACGGCCGAGCTGGCGGCAGTATCCGGGTTCACTGACGTTGCATTCGATCAGCTGGAAGCGCTGGGCGGCCTCGACCCGCCAGTCGACGAAACGGGCTAGGCGCCACGGGGCCGGCGAAAAAATGATCCGCTCACTTACAGCGCTACGCGCTGCAACGATGGGTTGCCGTCAATGTCCCATTGGTCATTACGCAACGCAGTCTGTAATTGGTGAGGGTCCGCGCAGCGCCCGGATGATGCTGGTTGGCGAACAGCCCGGAGATGTGGAGGACCGCAACGGTCACCCCTTTGTCGGTCCCGCCGGTCAATTGCTGGATCGGGCACTCGCCGCGGCGGGAATAGCGCGAAACGAAGTGTTCATCACCAATGCGGTCAAGCACTTCAAATTCGAGTTGCGTGGCAAGCGGCGCATCCACAAGAGTCCGTCCCAGCGCGAGGCGGCTGCATGCGTACACTGGTTGGAAGACGAGATCTCCCTCATCAGGCCCAGAGCGCTCGTTGCACTCGGCGCGCGTGCATCTTGGTCACTCACCGGGAAGGCGGTGGCCGTCACCGCGATGCGCGGAC
>JBDSGY010000332.1:0-2957 GCA_039918755.1 Steroidobacteraceae bacterium | reverse complement strand
GAGCGCCGGCACAGACGGAGCTCTATGCGCGTGGCGTGCACGACGCCACGGCGACCTACGAGACCGGGGATCCTGCGCTGCATCGCGAGCGCGCCAACTCCGCTGAGGTGAGTGTGCGCTGGCGCGGCGGCCTTGTGCACGCGGATGGCTCGGTCTGGGTGACCGACTTCCGGAGCTATATATACGGAGAGCTCAGTGGACGCCGCTGCAGCGAGGAGGGCGCCTGCGCGGCAGGCAATGCGGGGCAGTTCGCCGAGCTGAACTATGTGCAGCGCGGCGCACGCTTCCACGGTGCGGAGGGTCACGCCGAGATCGAACTGCTGCAGCGCCCCGCGGGCGATCTGCATCTGGATCTCCTCGCCGACATGGTGCGTGCACGGCTGGACGATGGCGGGGGCAACGTGCCACGCATTCCTGCCTATCGCGTCGGGGCAGGCCTCGCGTGGCAGGGCGCGCAGTTCGACGCGAATGTATCTGTCAGATACACCGGCGCACAAAACCGGATCGGAGGATCGGAAACTCCGGCCCCAGGCTTCACCAATGTGGATGCCCAGCTTGCCTGGCGGCCATGGGCACAGCGTCGCGGCATCGAGCTGGCGCTGGTGGGTCGCAACCTGGGTGACAGCCTGCAGCGCAATGCCGTGTCGCTGAACAAGGATGAGGTGATCCTGCCGGGCCGCGACCTGCGGCTGATGTTCCGCGCCAGTTTCGACTGACAGTCACCAGCAGGCCGCGCGCCAAATGGCACACGGCCTTCGAAATTTTGTACTCTGCTCGCCGTGCAATACGGCGGGGGAGTGCAAGCCATGTGGAAATTTAACTTCAGTGGAGCCGGTCTGGCCTTGTTTGCCGCCATGGCGCTCACAGCCTGCCTGCAGCGACCGGGAGATGCCGCGCAGCAGATCGCCGCCGGCAAGCGGCTCAACATCCTGTTCATTCTTGCCGACGATCTGGGCTATGCGGACGTGGGCATCTTCGGCGGCGAAATCCCGACGCCGAATCTCGACGCCCTGGCCCGTGGCGGCATGATGCTGACGAACTTTTACGCCGGCATGACGTGTTCTCCCACCCGGTCCATGCTGATGTCCGGCACCGACAATCACCTGGCCGGACTTGGTGTCATGGGTGCGCCCACGCGCGACGATCAAAAAGGTCAGCCCGGTTACGAGGGCTATCTCAATTTTCGCATCGCTTCGCTGGCAGATCTGATGACCGACGCCGGCTACAACACGTACATGACCGGCAAATGGCATCTTGGCGAGAAGGTGGAGACAGGTCCACGCGCGCGCGGCTTCAAGCGCTCGTTCGTTTCGCTGGATGGCGCCGCGCATCTGGGTGGCTGGGACTGGCGCGGGCCGCAGCCGGCTGACTATCGCGATGGCGATGCGCTGGTGCATGTCGGCGACGACTGGTACACCACGCGCGACTACACCAGCCGCATGCTGCAGTACATCGACCAGGATCATGCCGACGGCAAGCCCTTCTTTGCCTATCTTGCGTACACGGCGCCGCACTGGCCATTGCAGGCGCCGAAGGAATCCATCGCCCGTTTCAAGGGCAAGTACGACGCTGGCTATGAGGCGCTCTACGCCGCGCGCTTTGCCCGCCAGCAGCAGCTTGGCCTCGTGCCCGCGAACGCGCGGCCCATCGGCAACGCGCGTTTCAGTCCGCGCTGGAACTCGCTGTCCAAAGAGGAGCAGCAGATCGAATCGCGCAAGATGGAGATCTATGCGGCCATGGTCAGTGATCTGGACACCTATATCGGCAAGGTCATCGATCACCTCAAGCAGATCGGCGAATACGAAAACACCTTCATCATGTTCATGTCGGACAATGGCGCCGAGTCGGGTCGTCGCGATCTGATGCCGCCGATCAGCACGCAGATCGGCAAGGCTTATGACCACAGCCTGGACAACCTGGGCAGCGCCACCAGCTACGTGATGTACGGCGCGAACTGGGCCAGCGCCAGCGCCACGCCATTCAATCGACACAAGTTCACGGGATTCGAAGGCGGCGTGCACGTCCCGGCCTTCGTCCACTATCCACGCAAGGTGCCCCGCGGCACGCATAGCGCAGCCATGGGCACGATCATGGACCTGCTGCCAACTTTCCTGGATATCGCAGGCACCCATCATCCCGGGACGATGTACCGCGGCATGCCCGTGCTGCAGCCGCGCGGTACTTCGCTGTTGCCATTGCTCTACGGCAAGGCTGCAGCAGTGCATCGTGATGACGAGGTTTTCGGCTGGGAACTGTTCGGACAGCGCAGCGTGCGTCAGGGCGACTGGAAGCTGGTGTGGGACAGCGCATTGCCGGAGCCGCAGCGCCGCTGGTCGCTGTTCAACCTCCACGATGACATGGCCGAGCAGCGTGACCTCGGTGCCAGCAACCCCGACAAGCTCGCGCAAATGCAGCGCGACTGGGCGCGTTACGACGAGGAGACCGGAGTCATCTACTGATGCGGAAGCCGCACATGGCGCTCGCGCTTGTTGCCGCATCGGTGCTGGGAGCGCTGTATGGCTGGTCGCGCGTCCACGCGCCTGCGCAGCCCACCGTAGCGCGCTGCGCATTGCCACCGACCGGTGCTGAACATCCAGGCATGGTGTGGGTGCCGGGCGGGCAGTTCAAGCTCGGCACCGATGTCGGATTCCCCGAAGAAGGTCCGGCCATCCCGGCGCGCGTAGCTGGGTTCTGGATGGACCAGACCGAAGTGACCAATGCGCAGTTTGCGCAGTTTGTCGCGGCGACGGGCTACCGGACTGTCGCCGAGACCGCAGCGCTTGGCGGCTCTGCGATCTTCCGGCCACACGGCGACGCCATCGCGATGCGCGCTTTCGTGAACTGGTGGCAGTTCATGCCGGGCGCCAACTGGCGCCACCCTCAGGGCGCGCGCACCTCCCTCGCCGGCGTCGCGGCGCATCCCGTGGTGCATATCGTCTATGAGGATGCTCTCGCCT
>JBDSGY010000331.1:0-2599 GCA_039918755.1 Steroidobacteraceae bacterium | reverse complement strand
ACATGAAGATGCCCACCGGCGTGCCGGACGATTTCGATCGTCACATCAAGCTGCAATACGACCTGATCACGCTCGCCTGGCAGGCTGATATCGCGCGCGTCTCCACGCTGATGCTGGCGAAGGAAGTAAGCAACGCGGTCTATCCGGCCAGTGGCATCAGGGATCCATTCCACAATCTGTCGCATCACTCAAACGTAGTCGCCAACCAGGAGCGTTTTGCGGTGCTGAACCGCTATCACGTGAGCCTGCTGGCCTATCTGCTCGACAAGCTCGGCAAGGCGCGCGACGGCGACGCATCGCTGCTGGATAACTCGCTGGTGCTGTATGGCAGTGGCATGAGCGATGGCAACCAGCACAATCACGGCCCGCTGCCCATCGTGCTCGCGGGCCGCGCCGGTGGGCGCATTACCGGCGATCGACACCTGCGCGTCGCGGACAAGACACCTTTGTCCAATCTGCAGCTTGCCATGCTCGACAAGTTGCAGGTGCCGGCGGAAAGATTTGGCGACAGCACGGGACGGCTGGAGATCTGATGCGCATGGGCCTGCTTCCTGTCGCCGCACTGTGCCTCGCGGCGGCGCCTGCACTTGCCGGCGATCTCATGGGCGCGGCGCGGGATGGCGATGCGGCGCAGGTCGCCAGACTTGCGCACAGTGAGGACGTCAACCGTCGGGAGGCCGATGGTACTACCGCGCTGATGTGGGCCGTCCGTCGCAACGATCTTGCCAGCGCGCGCGCATTGCTGCGCGCCGGTGCCAGGGTGGACGACGTCAACGTCAACGCGGTGTCTGCGCTGCAGATCGCGTGCAGCAATGGCAGCGAAGCGCTGATGCGCCTGCTGCTGGACGCCGGCGCCAGCATCGAGAAGCGCGATGGAGCGGGTGAGACGCCGCTCATGTCGGCGGTGCGCAGCGGCGAAGTGCAGGCGGTGCGTCTGCTCGTGGACCGCGGCGCGCAGGTCAACGCGCGCGAGACGGAATACCGGCAGACAGCGCTGATGCTGGCGGCGCGCGGTGAAGAGCCTCGCCTCGTGGATCTGTTGCTGAAGGCCGGCGCAGAAGTGGATCTGCAGACGCGCATCGGTCCGGAGCCGAGGTTCCGGCTGCCCGCCGAGAACACGGGATCGAAAGGCAAAGGGATATCGCGCGGCGGCTGGCCGGAGTGGGGTTCGCGTCCGGCGCGTCCAGGCGGGATGACCGCGCTCCTCTATGCGTCGCGCGAAGGGCGCCTGGAAGCCGTGCGCCTGCTGCTGGCGGGCGGCGCCAGTTCCGAGGTGGCCGACGCAAACGATATCCGGCCGCTGGTGATCGCATTGACAAACAACCAGCTCGATGTCGCGCGTGCGCTCATCGAGGCTGGCGCAGATGTCAATGCAGCCGACTGGTTTGGCCGCACCCCGCTGTGGTCCGCCATTGATGTGCGCAACCAGGAGGTCAACGACGGCGCGCGCGACAATGGAATCGATCGTGCTGCGGCTCTGCAGCTCATCGATGCATTGCTCGCACGGGGCGCCGATCCGAACTCACGCATCCGGCAGGTAACGCCGGTCCGCTTCCACGTACTCACGCTGGGCGCATTCACCTGGGTCGATTTCACCGGCGAGACGCCTTTCATCCGTGCCGCAACTTCGGGCGACGTGACAGTGATGGAGCGGCTGCTCGCAAAGGGCGCGGATCCACGCCTGACCACCTGGCAGGGCACCAGCGCACTGATGGCGGCGGCCGGCATCAACTGGGTGGTTTCTCAAACCTGGGCCGAAGGACCCGAGCAGTTGCTCGAGGCAGTGAAACGTTGTGTGGAGCTGGGCCTTGACGTGAACCAGAAGAACTCAATGGGCCTGCAGGCGATTCACGGCGCGGCAAACCGCGGTTCGAACGAGATAATCCGTTTTCTCGCTGCGCATGGCGCGCAGCTCGACACGCCTGACCGCGAGGGTCGTACGCCGCTCGACTGGGCCGGCGGCGTGTTTCTGGCCACCGTGGCGCCAACGCCGAAGCCCGAATCGATCGCGCTGTTGCAACAGCTTCTCTCCCGCAGAACGATGCCGGCCGCCGTGGCGCGATGAGTGCGCACAAGGTGCAGCAGGCGACCTTTTTACCGCCAGCGGCGCTTGCGCACGCTGCAAACTATTCCTTGCCGCAGTGAAGTTGGCCCCCCTATGCTGCCTGCGCTTGATGCAGGACACGGCACCGCAGTCCATACACTGCGCATTAGAGGAGAGGCCTTGAGGAATCTGTCCGTTCTCGTGATTGGCGCCGGCATCGGTGGCCTAACTGCAGCCATCGCGTTGCGGCAGCGTGGCTTCGCCGTGGAGATGATTGAGAAGGATCCGGCGTGGACGGTGTACGGCGTTGGCATCATTCAGCAGGGCAACGTCCTGCGCGCGATGCATGCGCTGGGTCTCATCGACCGTTACATCGACGCGGGCGTGGGCTTCGACGCCGTGGAGATCTTCGCCCCGAATGGCACCAAGGTTGCGCGCGTGCCTTCCCACCGCCTGTTGCCCGACCGTCCCGCCAATATCGGCGTCAGCCGGCGGGCGTTGCAGAAGGTGCTGGGCGAGGCAGCCCGCGAGGCGGGCGCAACCTTGCGACTGGGT
>JBDSGY010000330.1:0-2694 GCA_039918755.1 Steroidobacteraceae bacterium | reverse complement strand
TAGGCAATGACGCGGGCACCGCGCGCAGCGTCGTAGCCCTTTGCGCCCGGTTCGACCGGCAGAATGGCATCGGTGCCATACAACGCGTCGTACAGGCTGCCCCAGCGCGCATTCGCGGCGTTCAGCGCATAGCGGGCGTTGTTGACGGGCACGACCAGCTGCGGGCCGGCCAGGCTTGCGATTTCCGCGTCGACATTCGCTGTATCGATACGCACATCGAGCGGTTCGGCAACCAGATAGCCGATGTCACGCAGGAAGGCGGTGTGCGCGGCGATGTCGAAGGCGAGGCCCTTGTGCTCGCGCCACCAGGCGTCGATGCTGGCCTGCAGTTCATCGCGACGCGCAAGCAGCGCGCGGTTGCGGGGCATGAACTCGGCCGCAACGGCTTCAAGCGCGGCCCAGAATCGAGCGGGTTCGATCTTCGTGCCCGGCAATGCCTCCTTCTCGATGAAGGCGTGCAGTTCAGCGGCAATGTTCAGACGACCGATTGCAACCATTTCGCTCACAGCACGATCACCCCAAAAGTCATAGACTGCGGCATTCTAGCGAATCGAAGCTCTCAGGGGGTCGTAATGGCAGTGCGGGACGTAACCTTCGACCTGCTGCGCAGCCTTGGCATCAACCGAGTATTCGGGAACCCCGGCTCCACGGAATTGACGTTTTTCCGTGATTTCCCCGCGGATTTCCTCTATGTCCTGGGCCTGCAGGAATCGGTGGTGGTGGGCATGGCCGATGGCTACGCGCAAGCCACACACAATGCTGCACTGGTCAATCTCCACTCGGCGGTCGGCGTCGGCCATGCCATGGGCAACATATTCACCGCCTATCGCAACCGCACGCCGCTCGTCATTACGGCGGGGCAGCAGTCTCGTTCGCTGCTGCAGATGGAACCGTTCCTGTTTGCATCGCAGCCAACTGAACTGCCACGCCCGTATGTGAAATGGAGCGTGGAGCCGGCGCGCGCCGAAGATGTGCCTGCCGCCATCGCGCGCGCTTACTACATCGCCATGCAGCCTCCATGTGGCCCGACGTTCGTATCGATCCCCGTGGATGACTGGGACGCCACGGCCGAGCCGGTGATTGCGCGCACCGTGGCGCGCAGCTTGCGCGCGGATCCGGCTGCCATCGCGGCCCTGGCGGGTGCATTGCAGCGCAGCGAGCGGCCGGTATTCATCGTGGGTGCTGCGGTCGATCGCGATGGCGGCTGGGACGATCTCAAGCGCCTGGCCGAAATGCATGGCGCCCTGGTGTGGGTCAGCCCGCTGATCGGGCGCTGCAGCTTTCCCGAGGACCACCCTTTGTTCGCAGGTTTCCTGCCGGCATTCCGGGAAGAGATCTGCAGCCGCCTGGAAGGCCACGATCTGCTGGTAGCGATTGGCGCGCCGGTGTTCACCTATCACGCAGAAGGCACGGGTGCCTATCTGCCGCAGCGCCTGCAGGTGTTCCAAGTGACCGAAGACCCGGACTGCGCCGCGAGCGCGATTGCCGGCCATTCGATGGTGAGCAGCCTGGGCCATGCGCTGCGCGAGCTGGTAGCGGCGGGGCGCACCACGGCCGCAGCGATGCAGCGGGGACGCGCACCGGCTCCGCGACTTGCATTGCAGGATCCATTGACCGACGCATTGCTGCTGCAGACGCTGGCCGATCTGCGCACGCCGGATTCCATCATCGTCGAGGAAGCGCCCAGTTCGCGGCCGCCAATGCAGCGACATCTGCCTATCCTGCAGAGTGAGACCTTCTACACCTGCAGCAGTGGCGGGCTGGGTCACGGCCTGCCCGCGGCCGTGGGCGTGGCCCTGGGCAAGCCCGGCAGGAAGGTCATCGCATTGATTGGCGATGGCTCGGCGATGTATTCAATCCAGGCGCTGTGGAGCGCGGCACAACTGCGGTTGCCCATCACGTTCATCATCGTGAACAACCAGCGCTATGAAGCGCTGCATCACTTCTCGAAGCGCTTTGGACTCACGCATCCGGTGGGCACGGACCTGCCCGGAATCGACTTCGTGCAACTGGCGCGTGCCCAGGGGTGCGAAGCCGCGCGCGTGACGAAGGCGGCAGATCTGCACGGCGCATTGCAGTTGGCACTGGCGGCGACGGGTCCCACCCTGCTCGAGGTGATGGTCGCCTGATGCGCCGGATGCCACGCCCCTGACCCGGTCAGTCAATGATTTTGAGGCACTGACAGGGGTCACAAAAGCTAGACTTCGACTGTCGTCACGCGAGTTGAATGCCGGAGGAGTGCATTGATGTCCGAGAAGCGTCTGGTCTGGGATCTGCCCTTGCGACTTTTTCACTGGCTGCTGGTGCTGAGCATCGCAGCGTCGTGGTACACCGCGGAGAACGGCGGCGAATACCTGGACATCGGGAAGGGCTACACCTACATCGAGATTCATTTCTGGCTCGGCTACTGGGCACTTGGCCTGATCGCTTTCCGGGTCATCTGGGGATTTGTCGGCCCGAAGCACGCACGGTTCGCGAGTTTCATTGCCGCGCCCAGTCGCCTGCTGACTTACACCAGGGGCTTCTTCAAACGAGATTCGATGCCCGCCGTTGGCCACAATCCAATGGGCGCGCTGGTGGTGGTGCTGATGCTGCTCATGGTGGGTGCGCAGGCGGTGAGCGGTCTGTTCCTGATCGACAACACCGAGATCTTTGCAGCGCCATTCCACCCGTCCGTGGATGGCGGCACCGCCA
>JBDSGY010000329.1:0-2814 GCA_039918755.1 Steroidobacteraceae bacterium | reverse complement strand
ATGACCGACAGCTTCAAGGCCCGTTCAACACTGAGCGTGAACGGCACTCAGCACACGATCTGGAGTTTCCAGGGCCTGCCGCAGGACAAACTCGCCCGCCTGCCCTATTCCCTCAAGATCCTGCTCGAAAACCAGCTGCGGTTTGAAGACGGCGTCAACGTGACGCGCGCCGACATCGAAGCCTTGCTCAACTGGGACCCCAAAGCCGCGCCGAACTACGAAATCTCGTTCACGCCGGCGCGCGTGATCATGCAGGACTTCACCGGCGTGCCCTGCGTGGTGGACCTGGCCGCCATGCGCGACGCGATTACGCGCCTTGGCGGAGACCCGGAGAAGGTCAATCCGCTGGCTCCGGCTGAACTTGTCATCGATCATTCGGTGCAGGTGGACGAATACGGCACGGCGCAGGCGCTGGCCAACAACAACCGCATCGAATTCGAACGCAATGGCGAGCGCTACGCTTTCCTGCGCTGGGGCCAGAGTGCGTTCCGCAATTTCAAGGTGGTGCCCCCCAACACCGGCATCGTGCACCAGGTGAACCTGGAGTTCCTGGGACGCGTGGTGTTTGCAAAGGCAGGCACGCCCCCGGAGGCCTATCCGGACACCGTCGTCGGCACCGATTCGCACACCACGATGATCAATGGCCTGGGCGTGCTGGGCTGGGGCGTGGGTGGCATCGAGGCCGAAGCGGCCATGCTGGGCCAGCCAGTCACCATGCTCATTCCGCAGGTCATCGGCTTCAAGCTCAATGGCCAGCTGCCCCCGGGAGCCACCGCCACCGACCTGGTGCTGACGGTCACCGAGATGCTGCGCAAGAAAGGCGTGGTGGATAAATTCGTCGAATTCTTCGGCGACGGCCTGGCCAATCTGCCGCTCGCCGACCGCGCCACCATCGGCAACATGTCGCCGGAGTTCGGCAGCACCTGCGCCATCTTTCCCATCGACGAAGAGACCATCCGCTATCTCACGCTGTCAGGTCGTCCAGCAGAACAGGTGGCGCTGGTCGAGGCCTATGCGAAGGCGCAGGGCATGTGGCGCCTGAACGGTCAGGTGGCCGCGAACTACACCGATGTGCTGGAGCTGGACATGGGCACTGTGGAGCCGAGCCTGGCCGGCCCGAGCCGTCCCCAGGATCGCGTACCGCTGCGCATCGCCAAGACCGTTTACGGAACCTCCTTCCGCAAGCAGGCCGATGAGCGTGCGAAGAGAAATCCTGGGGCCACCGGCATCAGCGCAGTCGCGGTGGATGGCAAGACCTTCAACGTCAAGGATGGCGACGTGCTGATCGCCGCCATCACCAGCTGCACCAATACCTCCAATCCCAATGTGATGATTGCAGCGGGCCTGGTCGCCCGCAACGCGCGTCGCGTCGGCATCACCAGCAAGCCGTGGGTGAAGACATCACTGGCACCCGGCTCCCGCGTGGTCACCGACTATCTGGAAGACGCGGGCCTGCTGTCGGAACTGGCGGGCATCGGCTTCAACCTGGTGGGCTATGGATGCACCACCTGCATCGGCAACTCGGGCCCGCTGAAGCCTGAGATTTCCGCTGGCGTGAAGGCCGGTGATGTCATCGGCTGCTCGGTGCTCTCCGGCAACCGCAACTTCGATGGACGCGTGCATCCTGAAGTGCAGCAGAACTATCTCGCATCACCACCGCTGGTTGTGGCGTATGCACTGGCCGGATCGCTCGACATGGACTTGAACACCGAGCCGCTGGGAACCGGCAGCAATGGCGAGCCTGTCTATCTGAAGGACATCTGGCCGAGCACGCAGGAGATTGCGGACTATGTGCATCGGCACATCACGTCGGCCATGTTCAAGCGCAGCTACGCGGGCGTGTTCGATGGCGACGAGCGGTGGCGCGCCATCAAGGTGCCTCCGGGCAAGACCTACGCCTGGGACGCGAATTCCACGTATGTAAAGAATCCGCCCTACTTCGACGGCATGACGATGACACCCGCGGGTTCCGTCGACATACGCAATGCGCGCGTGCTGGCGTTGCTGGGCGATTCGGTGACCACCGACCACATTTCTCCGGCAGGCAATATTGCGAAGAGCAGTCCGGCTGCGAGATACCTCATGGAACAGGGCGTGCAGCCCGTGGATTTCAACCAGTACGGTGCGCGGCGCGGCAATCATGAAGTGATGATGCGTGGCACGTTCGCGAACATCCGCCTGCGCAATCTGCTGCTGCCCGGAACGGAAGGCGGCATCACGCTGCACATTCCGTCCGGTGAGCAGATGTCGATCTTCGATGCCGCCATGCGCTACAAGGATGAAGGCACCACGCTGATCATTCTCGCGGGCAAGGAGTACGGCACGGGTTCGTCGCGTGACTGGGCGGCGAAGGGCACGCTGCTGCTCGGCGTCAAGGCGGTGATCGCGGAGAGCTTCGAGCGCATCCATCGCTCGAACCTGATCGGCATGGGCGTGCTGCCACTGCAATACCTGCCCGGAGTCACCGCGGCGTCAATCGGCCTGACCGGCAAGGAAACCTTCGCCATCGAAGGCGGCAGCGATGTCGCGCGCAAGACCGTCACCGTGACGGCTACGCCCCAGGATGGCAGCGCACCGATGACCTTCGAGGCGCGCGTGCGCATCGATACTCCCAAGGAGCGCGAGTACTACCAGCACGGCGGCATCCTGCATTACGTCCTCCGGCAGCTCGCCACGTCGGGCCGCGCTGCCTAGGCGCGCAGGATTGAGCGTCCCACCCGACGTCCAGCCGGCCACGCGCCGGCTGGCGCTGTTCGACATGGATGGGACGCTGACGCGCAGGGACACGTTCTTTCCTTTCGTGCTGGGACTGCT
>JBDSGY010000328.1:0-9538 GCA_039918755.1 Steroidobacteraceae bacterium | reverse complement strand
TCGGACCCGTTGCCCAGCGCGTGGGTGGTGGCGGTCCGGGCGGCGGTGCCGGCGGCCCGCCCGGAGTGCCTGGTCAGCCGCCGCTTCCGGGTCAATCCGGTGGCCCCAATTCGCCAGGCGTCACGCTCATCGCCTCTGCCGTGAATGGCGCGGCGCCGCCAGGCGTCAAGCCATTGCCGGTGGACATCTTCACCACGAAGAATTTCTACGCCGACCGCAAGCTGTGGACCGATCCGCGTTACTACCGCTGCAACAGTGCATATGGGCTGGAATCGCAGCGTGGTGCCAACGGTCCGGCAATGACCAATGATCCGCGCACGGCGCCATGGGGCTTCTGTGAGCGCGACTATCCGCGTTCATCGATGGTCAGCCCGTATGCGTTCAAGACGGCACAAGCACACTACGAGGCCTTGCTGGCTGAAACGAAATCACGCGGTGGTCCCACGAAGCACACTTACGCCACGGTGCCGTCGGACTGGACGGGTCGATATGGCATTGATTTCCGTACCACCAGCGACTGGTACGGCAGCATGCGCATCAGCCAGATGGCCACGGTCATGTCGCTGCTGACGCCTGAGTACCAGAAGCGCATGGTGCAGGAGTTCTATCACACGGCCGTCACCAACGCGCCGCACTGGGCATCGCAGTACTGCTGGCCTGAGGGTTTCATGCGCCGCTTCGATCCGGTGGCGCTGCAGCCGCAGATCAATCCGCATCTGTTCGTCGTGACGCCGCAGCTGGTGCAGATTTCCACCGGCGTTGCCCGAAATTTCATCACTGATATCTACGTCGACCGCACGTTCCGCATGGATGGCGCGGTGCCGCGGCTCGGCCCCGATGTGCCGCGCTGGTATGGGGAGACGGTCGGCTTCTGGGACAAGGATGTGCTCATCACCTGGACGTCGAACATCCAGGGCTGGATGGTGCACGGCAAGTTCGAGTTCTCGAGCAAGATGCAGACCGTGGAGATCTACTCGCCGGTGCGCGACGCGCAGGGCAAGCTCACCGCCATCAATCATGAAGCGGTGTTCTACGATCCGGAGGCGCTGGTGCAACCCATGCGCATCGTCCGCAACCTGAACCGGATCGGCGGCGTGGAAGAGGGCAATCCGTATGCCTTCATCGAATGCGTGCCGAACATCCTGCCGCTGCAGGGCAAGGGCACTCCCGTGCACCCGGGCGAGATCGTGCAGTACGAGATCCCCGACATCTACGGCCGGCCATGGGCAGCGATGTGGGAAAAATATTTTGAAAAAGGCATGGTCGATCCCGACAAGAAGAACGACGACGACATGTTCAATTTCGATACGCTCGCCAAGAAGCCCTGAGCATCCGCAGTGCGCAGGGCGCTGTGGACTGTGAGCGCAGTAGCGGCGCTGGCGGTGCCCGCGGTGGCCCCGGCACAATGGCTGGACTATCCCACTCCCGGGATACCCCGCCTGGCCAGTGGTGCGCCGAATCTCACGGCGCCCGCGCCTCGCACGCGTGAAGGCAAGCCGGACTTTTCAGGCATGTGGTTCGCGAACGTGCCGTCGAAGGACGCATGCAAGGGCGAGGACTGCATCCAGGAAGAGCGGATGGCGCGCGAGCAGATCAACCTCGGCATCAAGCTTGCGGGCGGATTGCCGTACACCGAATGGTCCAAAGCGCAGATGGTGCAGCGACGGCTGAACAAGGGACGCGAAGATCCCCATACGTACTGCAAGCCCCCCAATTTCCCGCGCGCCTGGACATTGCCGCAGTACATCAAGCTGGTGCAGACGCCCGGCCTGATGGTGATGCTGCATGAGTTCAACGCGGCCTACCGCGAAGTGTTCATGGACGGCCGGCCACTGCCGGAAAATCCCAATCCCACATGGAACGGCTATTCGACTGCGCATTGGGAAGGCGACACGCTCGTCATCCGCACCAATGGCATCCGTGACGACATGTGGCTCGACATCCAGGGCAGCCCCATCACGGAAGCCGCGCAGGTCACCGAACGGCTGAAACGCATCAGCTTCGGCATCATGCAGGTCGAAATCACCGTGATTGATCCGAAGGCTTACACCAAACCCTGGTCTGTCACGATCGAGATGGCGCTGCAGGCGGACACGACCATGCTGGAAGAGATCTGCCTTGACGATGAGCAGGACGTGAAGCTCTATAAGTAGCCCGAGGTTGGATGCATGTCGGACCGTTTGAACCGCCTGATTGCCGCAGCCGGCACCAGCATCCTGCTGGTCGCCGCTGTCGAAGCCCATCACTCACAGTCGGAGTTCGACTTCCGGGCGAATGTGGATGTCGAAGGCAAGGTCACAAAGCTTGAATGGAAAAGCCCACATGCCCGGCTCTACGTTGATGTCATCAACGAGAAAGGCGAGGCGGTGAACTGGAACTTCGAACTGCCAAGTCCAAACACCCTGATGCGGCGCGGCTGGAAACGCGATTCGCTCAAGCCCGGCGATCAGGTAAAGGTCAATGGCGCGCGCGCCCGCAATTTCCCGGCCATCGGCTACGCGCGGTCGATCAGGCAGGCGAATGGCGAAGCCTTGTTCACGGGCGTTACCCAGATCCAGGAGCCGGAACCCGCCGGGGTCAAGCCGCAGTAGGCGGCGCGGCGCTTCAGGGTTTCAGGAATGCCGCGATGTCGCGGTTCTCGCACGACTGCAGTCGCCCAAGCTCGGGGCCCTGGTCTTTCGAACTGCGCAGATAAAGCAGACGGCGCGCGAGCTGGCTGACGACGGCGCGCGGTGCGCCGGTCTCCGGTCTCCAGCGGGTGGCCTGCCCTGCGAGGTCGTCGAGCGGCACCGCCAGCTCGGCGTTGTAGCCGCCGAGCAGATTGCGCACGGTGCGTGCTTCCGCAGGTGAAGCGCCTGCTGCCAGCGCCCGGATTTCACCTACCGACAGGCTGCGCGGCAGCGCCTCGGGATGGGTGTCGAACCATGCGTCGGCGAGTGCATCGATGCTGGTATAGGTGACATTGCGCGGGTCGCCTTCGGTGCTGGCATACCAGTGCGCTTCGGCGAACGAGATGGCATCGTCGCCGTCCGCATCCGCGCTTTTGCGCGCGGCAAGGCTGCCGAAGAACATGTGCAGATAGTCGCGGCTCTGCGCGACTTCGGCGGCATCGGCCTGACAGCCCGTGGCGATGATGTCGGGACGCGCGCCGAAGAAGCCGCAGCTCATGGCGCGAGCCATGACGCCGCCAAAGCAGTTGCCGCTGACCAGCACGTCGTCGCCACCGCCGTGTTCGTGCAGCGAGCGCAGTGTGTCGGGCGACAGCGCGGCAGGACTGCCCCACATGCCTGCGCCATCCGGGTTGCCATGTCCGATCAGCACCAGCAGATTGCGGCTGCCCGGCCGTGCGCGGATCGACTGGAATATCCGTGCGGCTGCCTCGGACGTGAACGGGCTTGCACCCGCGACATTGCGCTGCACGAGTGCGATGCGTCCGCCGCGCACCTCCAGCGCATTGGCTGCATGGGCGTTGTCACCCCCGTAGAAGATGCGCAGCTGTGCGGCGTCGAAGGCCAGCGTCTGGGCGAGCAAGTCGCGTATTTCCTCGATGCGCAGGGCATTGAAGATCTCGTTGTCCGCTGCACCGGATGCAGTGGACATCAGGAACACATTCGCCGCGGCGAGCGGCGTGGGAAGTGGCTGCGGGTTGGCGGCAATCCATGCCGCGCCCTTGCGGGTGGAATGCAGCGACGGATCCAGCGCCAGGCGATAGAACCAGTTCAGATTCCATGAGCGGAGGAACAGGTCGCCTGCATAGTCGGCGCGCGCGCTGCGCACGGCGAACAGATCGCTGCCGGCATCCGGCATGTTCAGCGCCGGTGGGAAGCGGGCGTTGCGCAGGTCGGCCGAGTCCGCAATGTCTCCCGCCGAAACGATGACGCCGTCGCGTTTGAGCAGCACCTGTGCAGCCCTCGCCGCCACCCGCTGCCGCCACAGGGACTCATCGAACCAGGGCAGCGCCCGCAACTGCGTCCATTCCTGCGCGGAGAGTTCGGCAGAAGCGCGGCGCTGGATCGGGGCCACGACCTGGCCGCCTGCGCCGTCTTCCAGCACAGCCCGCTGCAACTGCGAGCTGCGTTTGAGCAGCTCCTCGACGTAGGAACAGTTGTCGCAGCCACGCGGCTTGAGCAGCACGATCTGCCACTCGGCGGCTTGAGCGGCCCCGCACCAGGCGGTGAGCAGCAGGACGATGATGCGGACTCGCGTTTTCATTTTTGTCGAATGTACTATTCCCGCTGATTCTTTACCAAGCCAACGGCAAACGGGGCCTCATGATGATCCGCAGGACAATTGGCATGCATCTGGTCGCTGCTGCGCTGGCCTCTGGCGCGGTGAGCCCATGATCTTCGTTTCAGGAGCCAATGGGCATTTCGGCGGGAGCGTGATCCGCAACATCATCGCGGCCGGACGCGCGCGCGATCTTGCAGTGGGCACGCGCAATGTGAATTCGCCGTTTGCCGGGCAACTGAAGGACCAGGGTGTCACTGTGCGGGAAGCGGATTTCCGCCAGCCCGAACAGATGCGGCGAGCGCTGGAAGGCGTCACGAAGGCGCTCTTCATCCCTACCTATGACGCCAACTCGGAACGTCTGCAGCAGAACCTGAACGCAATTGCAGCCGCTTCCGCAGCCGGTGTGCAGCATGTGGTGTACGCGAGTTTCCTGCGTGCAGAGCTTCCGCTCGTGGAGCACAGCCGCCTGGTGCACTTCCCCACGGAACAGGCCATCCGAGAGTCGGGCCTCGCGTTCACACTGCTCCGTCACGCCCTGTACGCTGAAATACTCGTGGGCGACCTGCAGGCCACGCTGGCCTCGGGGATGTTGCAGCGGCCAAACGGGAAATCGCGGTGTGCGTATATCGCACGCGAAGACCTTGGCTATTCCGCGGCGCAGGTTTTGCTGCGCGACACCGGGGTCAATCGGGTTTACACGGAGACCATGGACCAGACTTATAGCGGACAGGAGGTTGCGGCCCTGATGACGGAAGTCTTCGGCAAGCCGGTTCGTTTCCAGCCGGTTCCTGCAGCCGATTGGCCACGCTACATGACGGAGAACTGGGGTGTGCCGCCGGAAATTTCGAAGAGCACGGTCGGTACCATGCAGGCGGTCGAGTCTGGCGCGTTCGATGTCGTCAGTCCCGACTACCCCGAGATCGCGGGGAGACCCGCACGCACGATGCGGCAATTTCTGGAAGGCGTGCGCGACGCCGCTGCGAAATAGGAGCAACGCATAACCACTGCCGAGGCCCGCTCATGGTCCCGGCTTGCGGAACACCACCAGGTGCTGCCAGGGCAGGCGCCTGCCGGTGCGCTCCCAGACCAGCGCCTGCTTGCCTGCCTCCAGCCGCACCTGCTTCTCTGTCATCTTGTGCAGTGGCTTGATCGGCACGTCGGCGTCTTCCCCACGGTATTCGACGAAGACCACGCGGCCACCGGGCTTCAGTGACCGCACGATGCTGGCGAGGACTTCGTAGGGATATTCCAGCTCGTGGTAGACGTCCACCATGATGGCGACGTCCACGCTGCCCGCAGGAAGATTGGTGTCATCGACAGCACCACGCACGGGCTGGATGTTTGCATAGCGCGGGTCTGCAGCCACCTTCGCCAGCAGTGCCAGCATCTCGGGCTGGATGTCGACGGCGAGGATGCGGCCGCCGGGCGCGACCAGCGGCGCCATGCGCCGGCTCAGATAGCCACTCCCGGCGCCCACATCCGCAATGACCATGCCGGGCTTCAGGTGCAGCTCGTCGATGAGCACCGAGGTGCGTTCTTCCTTTTCGCGCTCCTCGCGCTCGAGCCAGGAGGCCGCCTGCCATCCCATGACATGCGCGATTTCGCGGCCCAGGTAGCGTTTGCCGATGCCATCGGCAGATGCGGTTCCCTGTGTGTAACCGGGGGGCTGCGGCGTCGCGGCGACGCCTGCAACGGCGAGCAACAGGCCGGCAAAACAGGCGATGATCCGGGCAGGACGCTGGTTCATGCGAACCATGCTAACCAAAGGAGAGCCTCCGTGTCTGAACAGCCACCCCCCGCGTATGTGCCCCCCCGAGTCTGGCACTGGAACCAGCCCAATGGCGGCGCCTTCGCCAGCACCAATCGTCCGATCGCAGGCTTCACGCACGAGAAGGCGCTGCCGGTCGGACGGCATCCGCTGCAGCTTTACTCACTCGCCACGCCTAACGGCGTGAAGGTTACGATCCTGCTGGAGGAGTTGCTGGCAAGCGGTCACACCGGTGCCGAGTACGACGCCTGGCTGATCCGCATCAACGACGGTGACCAGTTCGGCAGCGGCTTCGTCGGCGTGAATCCGAATTCGAAGATTCCCGCGCTGATGGATCGCAGCGGGCCCACGCCGATCCGCGTGTTCGAGTCGGGCGCCATACTGCTGCATCTGGCCGAGAAATTCGGCGCCTTCCTGCCGCGCGACGCAGCGGGTCGCGCTGAATGCCTGTCCTGGCTGTTCTGGCAGGTGGGCAGTGCGCCGTATCTCGGTGGCGGCTTCGGGCACTTTTATGTGTATGCGCCAGTCAAGATCGAATACGCGATCGACCGCTTCGCGATGGAGGCCAAGCGCCAGCTCGACGTGCTCGACAGGCATCTCGCGGCGCATCCCTATCTCGCGGGCAACGAATACACCATTGCCGACATGGCGGTGTGGCCGTGGTATGGCGCGCTCGCACAGGGCACGGTCTATGGGGCGGCGGAATTCCTGCAGGTTCATGAATACACGCACGTGCGCCGCTGGGCCGACACCATTGGCGCGCGCCCCGCGGTGCGGCGAGGGCGCATGGTCAATCGTTCGTTCGGGGAACCCGCCGAGCAGCTGCACGAGCGGCACGATGCCAGCGACTTCCTGACGAAGACGCAGGACAAGTTGCGCTGATTGCTGGTCGTCAAACACGGAAAGTCAGGAGGATATTCATGCAATTCATTCGTGCTGGTGTGATGGCCCTTGCCTGTGTGGTGGCTGGTGCTGCGGCTTCAGCCGCACCGGCTACCTCGCGGGCAATCGTGCAGACGGACAACGGCCTTGCCCTGCAGAGTGTGACGACGCCCAGGCCCGCTGCGGGGCAGGTGCTGATCAAGGTCTATGCTGCCGGTGTAAACCCCGTAGACTGGAAGAGGAAGGCGCAGATCCCGGGCTTCGATGTGGCAGGCGTCATCGACAGCGTCGGTGCGGGCGTCACGGCGTTCAAGCCCGGCGATGCCGTACTGGCACGCGCCGCTGGCGGCTACGCCGAATACGCCGTCGCCCCCGTGGACGAGACGATTGCGAAGCCGAAAAGCTTTACCTTTGAGCAGGCGGCAGGCGTGCCGATCGCAGGTGTCGCTGGTTACCGCGCGGCAGAGGAAGCAAAACTGCAGCCCGGTCAGCGCGTCGCGATCATCGGTGCCGCAGGTGGCAGCGGCGAGGCGGCCGTACAGGTCGCGAAGTCGCATGGGGTGAAGATCGTGGCGATCGGGCATTCCTCGCAGCAGGCATTCCTGCAGTCGCTGGGTGTCGATGAATTCGTCGCCTTCGACAAGGAAGACGTTGCCGCCAAGGTGCGCAATGTCGATGCAGCCATCAATCTCGTGGACGGTCAGGCAACCACGGCACTCGGCTATGTCCGGAAAGGTGGGCATTTCACCTCGATCGCCGGTGCGCCAAGTCCGGAGAGCGCAGCAGCATCAGGGGTGTCCATCGTCGTGATCGCCGGCGGCACCTACAACGGCATCAGCAACGCCGAAGCGCTGCGCGGGCTGGTGCAGCTGGCGGACAAGGGCCAGTACAACGTGACGGTGTCCACCACCCTGCCGCTGGCCGAGGCGGCGAAAGCACAGGAGCTGGGGCGTGCCGGACAGACGATCGGCAAGACAGTGCTGGTCGTGGATAAAGCAAGCTCGAAATCGAAGTGAATCCGGGCTGCCTGCTGCGCTGAAGGCTCGCACTTGTCGCGCCATTGGCGCGACAATCTGCCCGCACATTCTTCAGTCAGCAGGAGCGCGCTCATGGCGATGGACGTCGTCGACTACGAAATCTTCGGCAACGAGATGCAATACGTGGAGGTCGAGCTCGATCCGGGCGAAGCCGCCATCGGTGAAGCCGGCGCCATGATGATGATGCACGATGGCATCCAGATGGACACCATCTTTGGCGACGGCTCGGCGCAGCAGGGTGGATTGATCGGCAAGTTGCTGGGCGCTGGCAAGCGTCTGGTCACCGGTGAGTCGCTGTTCACCACCATCTTCCACAACGAAGGCACGCGCAAGGCGCGCGTGGCCTTTGCCGCGCCTTATCCGGGAAAGATCGTTCCGATCGACCTGCCCAGCATCGGTGGCACCCTGATTTGCCAGAAGGATTCCTTTCTCTGCGCGGCGCGGGGCGTGTCTCTCGGCATCGCCTTCAATCGCAAGCTTGGCGTGGGGCTGTTCGGTGGCGAAGGCTTCATCATGCAGAAGCTGGATGGTGACGGTCTCGCCTTCATCCACGCGGGCGGCACACTGGCCGTCAAGGATCTCACCCCGGGTGAAGTGCTGCGCGTGGACACGGGCTGCGTGGTGGCGTTCCAGCCCAGCGTGGATTTCGACATCCAGTATGTGGGCAAGCTCAAGAGCGCCTTGTTCGGCGGAGAAGGGTTGTTCTTCGCCACGTTGCGTGGTCCGGGCCGTGTCTGGCTGCAATCGCTGCCGCTGTCGCGACTGGCCAACCGCATCATCATGGCCGCTCCGGCCGCAGGCGGCAGCCGCCGCAATGAAGGTTCGCTCCTTGGCGGTCTTGGTGGCCTGCTGGATGGCGACAACGATTAGCCTGGCATGCAGGTAATTAACGCGCGCCTGTTCGGACCTGGCCTGCCACCAGCCGGGGAGCCCTGCACATGGCAGCGTGACAGTGGCGTGATCATCTGGCCCACGGGTCGCACGCGCCTGCCTTCCATGGCAGGCGATGTGCGCATCGCGGGCTTCAATCTGCTGGGCCTCGAACTGGCATGGCACGACCTGCGTCAGGGTGCGAAGGCAACCTGGGCTCTGCAGGTGCTGTCCGCTGCAGAGGCTGCAGAGGTGCGCGCCGCTCCTCCTCCCGGCTGGCAGGCAGCATTTGCGAAACTGGAAGCCGCTCGTCATGTGCGCAGGGGCAAGCGGGTTCTTGGATGGTCGGCACTGCTGCTGTTTCTGCTCGCGCCACTGCTGTTGCTGCTGGTGCCCTTCCTGCTGGCCGATGATGTCGTGGGCTGGGCAGCGGGCAAGGTGCCGGTCGCGCAGGAAGTGGCGCTGGGCGACGCCAGCTTTGCGATCATGAAGAGGCAATTGCAGCTGCGCGATGACGTGCCCGCAGCAGCGATACTGCGCGAGCTGGGTGCCCGACTCACCAAGGGCTCGCGCTACACCTATCGATTCCACCTGGTGCAGGACAAGGCGATCAACGCCTTCGCCATGCCGGGCGGCATAGTGGTCGTGCACAGCGGCCTGCTTGCTGCCACCCGCAGCCCCGAGGAACTGGCGGGTGTGCTGGCGCATGAAGTGCAGCATGTCGAGCTGCGGCACAGCTTGCGGTCGCTGA
>JBDSGY010000327.1:0-2627 GCA_039918755.1 Steroidobacteraceae bacterium | reverse complement strand
TACATATCGGAACAGCACGCATCACGGAAACTGTGGACGCTGTCGGGTGCCGGATTGATGGCTATGCATAGACTCGCGGGCAGTCAGCAACAGCAGGCCTCCATGTACAGCGCGCGACGCAGCGATTACGACGTTACCAACACCGTGCGGGTCAGTTCCGCGGCGGATGTACGCGACGCCGTCAAGGAGCTGCTCGAAAGCACGTGGCCTGGCACGCCGTTCAGCCCGGTCGCCCGCGCCTTCCACGATTTCGAAATGGCCTTCACCGGCCGCATGCCCGGCTATTTCGGGGTCGATACCGTTTACCACGACCAGCAGCACACGCTCGACGTGACGCTGGCAATGGCCCGCCTGATGGTGGGCTACGAGCGCACGCATGCCGGCACTTCGCAGGCCCTCGGCGCGGAGCGTGCCGCGATCGGCATTTTCCTCGCGCTGTTCCACGACATCGGCTACCTGCGCGAACGCAACGAAGAGGCCAAGAACGGCGCCGAGTTCACGCGCAACCACGTGAGCCGCAGCGCGCGTTTCATGGATTTCTACCTGCCGACCATCGGCTTTGCGCACTGGACCCGCATCACCAGCGAAGTGGTGCATTTCACGGGGTACGAGAAGTCTTTCGAGCTGATCGGCGAAAAGGTGCAGGATCCGCGCGACATCAAGCTCGGGCACCTGCTCGGCACCGCCGACATGATCGCGCAGATGGCAGACCGCTGTTACCTCGAGAAATGCCGCGACCGCCTGTACCCGGAATTCGTGCTCGGCGGCGTGGCGCTGCCCATCAGCGCCAAGGGCGATCGCGGCGTGAAGTACGCCTCCGGCCTCGACCTGCTGCGCCAGACGCCCGAGTTCATGGAAGACACACGGCGCAAGCGCCTCGATGCGGCCTTCAACAAGGCGTACAAATACATGGAACCGCTGTACGGCGGCACCAATCCGTATATCGAATCCATCGAGCGCAGCCTCGGTTTCCTGCGCCAGGTGCTGCGCAGCGAAAGCTGGCGCATGCTGCGCCGCAGCCCGCAGGTGTTTGCGGCAGAGCCGGATTCGCTCACCAGCGTGCGCGGACTGATGTCCAATTACTTCAAGCGAGCCTGGTCGCGCGAATAGCGCCCGCCGGCGCCGCGTCGACATTCATCACATAGGTCTCGACGATGCGCGGCAGCGCGCGCCGTACCGCGGCGCTCGCGGCCAGCTCGATTTGATCGAGCGCTGCCTGCAGCAGCTGCACCGAAAACTGCGCCAGGGCCTGCGAGGCCACCGGCGCATAGCTCAGATGCCAGGGTTCGGGCTGGAAGCCGCCACGATATGACCCATAGGGCCGGTAGAAGCCCAATTCCGCCGACCGCTCCGCCAGCCAGGCATCCAGCCTTGCAAATACACCGCCGGCGGCAAACTCCTCCGTCTCCAACCGTGGCCGATAGCCGGGGGGCATGGCCGCTGCGTCGATCACGTCCATGTCCGTGCCCCAGTGGTGCCGGCTGGCCCCGGGCAGAGCCGACCAGTGCAGGACCGTACTGACCAGCGCATCGTCGCCCAGGCTGTTCGCATCCAGCACCACGCCGTCCGGCCCGCGCAGTTCGCGCTCGCCGCGGCACTTGCCATTCCATATGGTCAATTGCCGGTCGAAATCACGGAAACTGGAGACGGGCATCAGGTCGATGCCATCCGCGGCGGCGGCCGCGCGCAGCGCCATGAACGGCGCCACCACTGCCTGATGCAGGCTGCACGGCGGCTCGGGCACATCCACGATATGGCTGCGACTGCGGCCGGTGAGTTGCTGCGGTGAAAACCCGTATTCCAGCTCCATGACCCATTCTATTGCATCCGCGGTCGCGCTTTGGCGGCGGTGGCTGGCCACCAGAGGGCAGGTTAGTATCGCGGCAGTGTCGAGCCTCAAGACCAAGTTTGCCGTGTCCGGCGCCGCCCTGGCGTTGCTGCTGGTCGCCGGCTGCCTGGCGATATTGCTGCTGCTGCGCTATCCGCAGCTGCTTGGACTGCAAACGGGCGGGCACTTCACCTTGGCCGCGATCGCCATCGCCGTTGCCGCAGTCGGCGGCGCGGCCTGGCTGGCATTCGTGCTCGGGCGGCGCATCACTCAGGCACTGGAACAGCTCAACGACAGCACCAATCGCATGTCGCAAGGCGATTTCACGCAGCCGGTCACGATCCTGCGCAGCGATGAGATCGGCGACCTGCAGCGCACCGTCGACCAGATGCGGCAGAGCCTGGCCGACACCACCGTCAACAAGAACTACCTGGACAACGTGCTCAACAGCATGGCCGATGCCGTGTTCGTCGCGCGGCCGGACGGTTCAATCAAGTTCACCAACCTCGCTGCCCAGCGACTCACGGGCGCCTCGCCCAAGGCATTGAACGAGCGTTTCATCGCCAGCCTGCTGCACGGCCCGGACGTCCCGGAAGCCGAGCGCCTGAAGCGCGCCTGTGAAGCGGGCGAAGCGGTGCTGCGCACCGAATCCGGCCAGACCATTCCCGTGTCCTTTTCCGGCTCGGTGATCGATACCGCCGAGCAGCAGTTCTCCGGCCACATCTATGTGGCGCGTGACATCACCGACCGCAAGCGGGCCGAACGGCGCATCCGGTATCTCGCGCGCTACGACGCGCTC
>JBDSGY010000326.1:0-6591 GCA_039918755.1 Steroidobacteraceae bacterium | reverse complement strand
TGGAAGTGGGGGCACGATCATCCAGTTGCTGCCGGTCCAGCACGTCCACCGGCGAGGAGGGCTGAAAGGATTCGCTGCGGATGTATGTACCCGTCACGACGACTTCAGCGAGTCCGTCATCTTCTGCCACTGCGTTCTGCGCCTGTGCCAGACAGGCTGCCGAGCTGGAAAGGAGGATGAGGTGGATCGAGTACCTGATAGTCGTGTTCATGAGTTGATCTCCAGGTGGTTGTTCGATTTATTCCGACGCAGCGAAGCCCAGTCCAGAGTCAGCGTCAGGCTAGTGGCGGGGACCGTTGTTAAGCCCGGAGGTGATGCGCACCGCGGGTCAGGAGAATTCCAGATGAAAGTTGCTTCGGCGCATGGGTTGAACCCAAGTTGTGTAGTCCGCCGACCGATGATTCGAAGGCGCGTCCCTCCGCAGGTTTGGACTCTACCTCAAGGCGAGGCCGGTCGTTAACAGTTTTGTAGACAATGCAATCGCACAGGGTGCCGCCTGAGCGTCAGCTACGTGGGGTTTCTCGGCGAACCGACGAGACGATGTCCCCGCCTATCTGGGGCGCGGTATGCGCTGGACGTTGACGTGGTGGGATCCGCTCTAGCTAAAAGCGGCCGCCACCCGCTCCTTCCGCGCCGAAAAGGTGTCGGCGTTCGTGAAGGCGCCCCTCGATTGCGAGGAAGCCGAGGACAGGCGGTTGCTTGCGGCCTTCGTCAGTCGCCACCCCATCGTGGTCACGCGCAACCTGGACGCCGCCAAGCGCTTCGTGCGGGAGCAGAAGCGCGGCACAGAACGATGCGGCCTGCTTACTCGTCCAAGGTATATGGAGGAGTGCGCCACGGAGTTCTACGTGCAGGGGCTGGACCTCGACTGGACGTGCGTTACGTGGGATGCGGACTTGAGGCCAGCCAGCCTCCTATGACCAGACGTTTGCGTATCTTCGAGTGATCGGGCTGGCTGAAGTGGGATAGCGGACCATTCGAGAACAGGAGCGACCGTCTCTCAGATCGCCTTGAGTTTGGCCGAAACTCTTTTATACGCTTCCCTGAACGGGATGCCTTCCCTCAAGGACAGCTCATATGCCTCATCCGCCGCATGGATGCTCGGGTTCACTTTTGCCTTGATCGCCGCCTCATCAAACACCACTTCGGCCGCCGCCGCCGCCATGATATCCAGCGTCTGAGTGCAGATGTCGATCCCCCGGAATAGCGGGAACTTCAGCAGCTGCAGGTCTCGCTGATACCCTGATGGCAACTTCGCGAAGATGCCGAGCGCCTCAGTGAGGCACCCCTGCGCAGTAGCCGTCCTTCCCCGCACCAGCTCGAACACATCCGGGTTCCTCTTCTGCGGCATAATCGACGACCCAGTCGTGAATGCATCCGGCAGCTTCACGAACCCGAACTCCTGTGTGTAGAACAGCAGCAGATCGCTCGCCAAACGCCCCAGGTCCTGCATCGTCAGCGTAATCTCGAAGAGCAGCTGGCTCTCGGCCTTGCCGCGTGACAGCTGCACAGAAGTCACCGGCACCTGCACGCTGGCGAAGCGCATCTCTTTGGCGGTCGCCTCGCGATCAAGCTTCAGTGCCGGCGCGCCGTAGCCGGCAGCGGAGCCCAGCGGGTTCTTGTCTATGCGGCGCAACGTGGCGCGCAGGCCAGCGGCATCGTCCCGGAGTTCATTGGCATAGCCGCCGGCCCACAGTTTCACGGAGCTGGGCATGCCCTGCTGCATGTGCGTGTAGCCGGGCAGGGCGATGCCGCCCTGGTTGTCAACGAGCACATCCAGCGCCGCAACGACTCGCTCGACGCCAAGGGCGAGTTCTTCGGCGGCATCCTTCAGATACAACCGCAGCGCAGTCAGCACCTGGTCATTGCGCGAGCGCCCGAGGTGCACACGGCCACCGGCGGGGCCAATCTTTGCGGTGAGATGCTTCTCGAGCGCAGTCTGCCCATCTTCATCGGCCAGCGTGATCTTCCACTTGCCGTTGATGTGCTCTTCGCCGACTTCGAGCAGGCCCTTCTCGATGAGCTTGAAGTCCTCGGCGGTGATCAGGCCGCGCGCCGAAAGCATGCGCGCGTGGGCAACGGACGCTAGCACGTCGTAGCGCACCAACCGCTCGTCCAGCGCATGGTCCTCACCAGCGGTGTAGGCAAGCACCCGCTGATCGAGCTTCGCGCCCTTGTCCCACAGGCGGCTCATGGGTCAGACCTTGCCGCTCTGCTGCTCGGCATCGCTGAGCACAGCGATGTCGTTGACGATGAGCGTGCCCATGCCTTCATTGGTGAACACTTCGGTGAGGATGCTGTCGGGCGTGTCATACGAGATGACATGCACGCGGCGTACGCCGCCGCGGATGGCTTCTTCGATGGCCTTGGCCTTGGGCAGCATGCCGTCCTTGAGGGCGCCGCTGGCGCGCAGACGATCGAGGCCCTTGAGGTCGGTGTACGAGATCACCGAGCCTGAGTCGGCGACGTTTTCGAGGATGCCAGGGGCGCCGGTGCACAGGATTAGTTTCTCGGCGCCGAGCGCGGCGCCGATGGCGGCGGCGACGGTGTCGGCATTGATGTTCAGCAGCGTGCCCTTGTCGTCGGACGAAAGCGGGCTGACCACCGGCATCAGGCCGTTGTTGAGCAGCTTCATCAGCACCGAATCGCCGACCAGATCAATGTCACCCACCAGGCCGAAGTCGACCATTTCGCCTTCGATATTCACCGGACCGCGCCGATGCGCCTTGATGAGACCGGCATCGACGCCGGATACGCCGACCGCATCGATCTCCAGCTCGCGGCAATACGCCAGCAGCTTGGTGTTGATGAGGCCATTGAGCACCATCGAGGTGGCATCGATGGCCTTCTCGTCGGTGGTGCGCCGTCCCTGCACCATGCGCGTGGGCACGCCCATGGCTTCGGTCACCTGCGTGAGCTGCGGACCGCCGCCGTGCACCATCACGACCTTGATGCCGAGGTAGTGCAGGATCGCGATCTGCTCGATCAGCGCGCGCGTGGCGACCGGGTCGCCGAACACCGCGCCGCCGGCCTTCACGACAAAGGTCTTGCCCTTGTACATGCGAATGTAGGGAGCGGCGCTGCGCAGTGCGCGAATGGACGCGGACTTGTCGGGGCTGTGCATGATCATGGACTTCTGCTTTATCTCTTTGGGTTTCGGTCAGGCGAGCAGGCGGTGCAGCACGGCCATCTGAGCCGGCATGCGATTGTAGGCTTCGCGCACGACCACGCTGCGCGGACCATCGAGCAGGCCGTCGGTGACGGCCACGTTGCGGCGCACCGGCAGGCAGTGCATGAAATGGGCATTGGGGTCGGCGCCGGCGAACCAGCTTTCGTCGACCTTCCAGTCGCCAAGTTCCATGCGCAGGGCAGCGTCACCATCGGCATTGCCGTAGTGGCGGGTCGAGCCCCATTCCTTGGCGTAGAGCACGCGCGCGCCTTTGAGCGCGGCCTTCCGGTCGGTGGTTTCGCTGAAGGATCCACCGGAGGCTTTTGCCAGCTTTTGCGCCTTGGCGGCCAGCTGTGCGGGAATCTCGTAGCCCTCCGGGCGCAGCACCACCACATCCATGCCGCGTTGGGCGGCCATGGTCAGCGTGGCAGCGGGCACGGCCAGCGGCAGCGCGCGCGGGTGGTTCACCCAGGAGAGCACGAAGCGGCCATGCGCGGGCACGTCAAGCTCATCCATCGTCTTCCAGTCGGCCAGCGCCTGGCAGGGATGGTTCATCGCCGATTCCATGTTGATCAGCGGCTTGGTGACAAGCTCGGCCATCGCATTGAAGCAGGTCTCGTCCAGGTCGGCCTGCAGGTCGAGGCCTTCGGCAAAGGCGCGGATGCCGAGCACGTCGGCATAGGAGGCGAGCACGGGAATGCCTTCGCGGATGTGTTCGGCGCGGTCGCCGTTCATCACCGCGCCGAGTTCGGTCTCGAGCTTCCAGGTGCCCTGGCCGGGCGTGATCACGAACGAGCTGCCACCGAGGCGCGCCATGCCCGACTGGAACGAGGCCAGCGTGCGCAGGGATGGATTCATGAATAGCAGGCCCAGCACCTTGCCGGCGAGAGCGTGGGGTTCCGGCGAATGCTCGAGCTTTCGGGCGAGTGCGACGAGGTCGCGCACGGCAGCGGGCTCGAGATCGGCCAGATCGATGAAGCGTTTCATGGTGAGCTTAAAGCTGACCTGTTAGCCAATGCGCTTGAGCGCAGCGGCGAGCAGATCGACCTCGGCCTCCTTCAGGGTGAATGGCGGCAGCAGCCGCAGCACGGCGGGATCGCCGCTGGTGCCGGTGAGGATGTTCTGTTCGAGCAGCGCCTTCTGCACATCCTTCGCCGGCACCTTACAAATCAGGCCGGTGAGGAAGCCCGCGCCCTGGTGGCCGGTGACCGGCCCCACGATGCAGGTGTTGCGGATGTATTCGCTCACCCGCCGCACGTTGGCGAGGAGGCCTTCGCTTTCGATGGCGTCGACGGTCGCTTCGATGGCAGCGCAAGCCATGGGGCCGCCGCCGAAGGTGGTGCCCAGCGCATCCATCTTCACCGCGTCCGCAGCCTTCTTCATCATCAGCAGCGCGGCGCAAGGGAAGCCGTTGCCCAGCGCCTTGGCGCTGGTGATCATGTCGGGCAGCACGGCATACAGGTTTGCGCAGAACGGCTCGCCGCTGCGACCGAAGCCGCATTGCACTTCGTCGAAGATCAGAATGGCGCCGGTCTCATCGCAACGCTTGCGCAGGGCCTTGAGGTATTCGGCGCCCATGTCGAAGGCGCCGCCCACGCCCTGCACGGGCTCGATGACGACGGCTGCGGTCTTGTCCGTGATCTGCGTGAGCGCGGCGGCATCGCGACGGGGCAGGAATTTCACATCGAAGGGCGTGCGCGGGAAGCCGTACCATTTCCTGGCGGCGCCCCAGGTCAGCGCGCCGGCCGCAGCAGTGCGGCCGTGGAAGCTCTGTTCGAAGGCGACGACCTCGGTGCGGCCGGGATTCAGCGTGAACGCCATCTTCAACGCGTTCTCGTTGGCTTCGGCGCCGCTGTTGATGAAGAAGACGCTCTCCACCGGCAGCTTCGAGAAGGCGATCAGCTTGTTCGCGGCGCGCACGCGCACATCCAGCGGCACGGCGTTGCTCTGGAAGTTGAGCGCGCGCGTCTGCTCGTTAACCGTCTTGGTCCACGCGGGATGGCCGTAGCCCAGCGCGGCGACGGCATGGCCACCGTAAAGGTCGAGCACGCGGCGTCCATCCGGCGCGATCAGCCACACGCCCTCACCGCGCAGTACCTCGAGCGGATACTGGGCGAACACCGGCGCGAGCGGATCGTGCGCGGCATGGGTGGGTTCGTGGCTGGCGGCCAAAGCGTGTGCGGTGCTCATGGGGTTTCCCTTTCGGTCAAGGCTCCTGTGGTTCTAAGTCCAGCCAGCGGCTGGTGCGGTCAATCCTGCGGTCTCGGGCAGGCCGAGCAGGCGATTCATCCATTGCACGGCGCCGCCTGCGGCGCCCTTGTTCAGGTTGTCGAGCACGCTGGTCACGGCGACGGTCTGGCCATCGGTGGCCACCGAGAGGCGCGAGTAATTGCTGCCCGCCACATCCTTGATGCGCGGTGCCTGCGCGCTCACCGAGACGAAAGGCGCACCCGCGTAGAAAGTCTTGAACGCTTCCACCAGCTCCGCGGTGGTCGCGCCCGGCTTCGCCAACTGTGCCTGCACCGTTACATGGATGCCGCGTGCGAACGGACCCGAATGCGGCACGAACGCGAAATGCGCCGCTACACCACTGGCTGCCTTCGCGCATGCCGTGACCTCCGGCGCATGCCGATGCGCCAGCGCGTTGTAGGCGTACAGGTCGCTGTGCCGCTGCGGATGGTGCGTGCCTTCCGTGGGCTTGCGTCCGGAGCCGGTGCTGCCAGTGATACCCGCAACGAACAGCGTGGGCGTCACCAGGCCAAGCTTCAGCAAGGGCACCGAGGCGAGCAGGATCGCGGTCGCAAAGCAGCCCGGATGCCCGATATGCGGGGTTGGCGATACAGCCAGGTGCTCCGGCACCGCGCACGTGAACTGATTCAACCGCGCCGGGGCGCCATGCGCGTGCTTGTACACGGCCGCATAGGCGGCATCGGTGCTGTAGCGATAATCCGCGGAGATATCCACCACGTGCGGGCGCGTGCCCGCAGCTTCCGCCTTCGTCAGCAGTCGGTCGATCAGTGCAGCGGAGGCGCCATGCGGCGCCGCGGAGAAGATCGCGCTCTGCGGCAACGTGGCCACCAGCTGCTCGATCTCTTCGATCGAAGAGAACTTCGTGTCCGGATACGCGCTGGCGAGATGACCGAACGACTTCGCCACTGCCTCACCCGGCTGGCTGTCGGACAGGATGCCCGCGAGCCGCAGGTTCGGATGCCCGGCAATCAGCCGCAGGAGTTCACCGGCTACATAGCCGGTGCCGCCGAGCACGAGGGTTGGAATCGCTGTGGTCATACGTTCAGCTTCAGTTCGCCGCCACGGGCGCGGGAAATTTCCCGCTCAGACCGATGCTGTCGATCACGCAATCGCCCAGGCCCGCGCCACTGCTGATCGCATTGAACGCCTTCACGTTCATCTGCTCCTGGATG
>JBDSGY010000325.1:0-3804 GCA_039918755.1 Steroidobacteraceae bacterium | reverse complement strand
ATGGCAAAGGCAAGCCCCTCGTCTGGAAACTCGGCGATTCCGACGCAGTGCTCGGCGCGCCATTGCGCATAACGCTTGGCGACGCTCGCCGGGTGGTCGTCACTTATCGCACCAGCCCTGGCGCCGCAGCGTTGCAGTGGTTCGAGCCGCAGCAGACGGCCGGCAAGAAGCTGCCCTATTTGTTCAGTCAGGGCGAGGCCATCCTGACCCGCACCTGGATACCCACACAGGACAGTCCCGGCATTCGCCAGACGTGGACCGCACGCATCGTGGCACCGAAGGAGCTCACCGTGGTCATGAGCGCTGAGATGCTCGGCGCCGATCCGCAGGCGGTGGGGGCAGGGCGCGCGTGGCGTTTCCGCATGCAGCAGCCGGTAGCTCCCTATCTCATTGCCATCGCGATCGGCGATATCGCCTTCAAGGCACTGGGTCCACGAACCGGTGTGTACACCGAGCCTGCAGGTCTTGACGCCGCCGCGGCCGAACTTGGCGACGTGGAAAAGATAGTGAGCGCGGCCGAAGCGCTTTACGGTCCATATCGCTGGGGGCGCTATGACCTGCTGGTGCTGCCACCGTCATTCCCGTTCGGTGGCATGGAGAATCCGCGGCTCACCTTCGCCACGCCGACCATCATCGCTGGCGACAGGTCGCTGGTCACCCTGGTGGCGCATGAGCTGGCACACAGCTGGTCCGGCAATCTGGTGACCAATGCCACCTGGGCTGACTTCTGGCTCAACGAAGGATTCACGAACTACTTCGAGACCCGGATCATGGAGCGCGTCTCCGGCAAGGCCGGCGCCGACATGCAGGCTGATCTGGGCTGGGCCAGCCTGGAGAAGACAATCGCGGATCTCGGTGGTCCAGGCGCCGCGGACACACGCCTGCATATAGATCTCGCGGGCCGCAATCCCGACGATGGCATGTCCGACATCGCCTATGAAAAGGGCGCTACCTTCCTGCGTACCATCGAGGCAGCCGTCGGCCGCGAACGCTGGGATGCCTACCTGAAGGATTATTTCGACCGGCATGCCTTCCAACCCCAGACCTCGGCGCGATTCCTCGCCGATCTGCGTGAGCACCTGATCAAGGGCGATGCGGCACTCGAGAAGTCACTGGGCCTCGACGCGTGGGTGTATCAGCCTGGGCTGCCCGCAAACGCAGTGCATGTGGTCTCGGCGGAATTCGCCAAAGTCGATCTGGCCGCGAAACAATGGCATGGCAGATCCGGCACTGGACCGGATGTATCGGCCTGGACTACCAATGAAAGAGTGCGCTTCCTGAAAAATCTGCCCCGACGGCAGACTGCGTCCCAGCTGGCTGCCCTGGTGGAGCTGCTCAATCTGGAAAAGCAGCGCAACAGTGAGGTGCGCTTTGCCTGGCTGCGCATTGCCATCGCCAGTCGCTACCAGCCGGCAGTCGCGAATCTCGAGGATTTCCTGACTTCGATGGGACGCCGCAAATTCGTGCTGCCCTTGTTCACTGACCTGATGGCGCAGGGCGCCTGGGGCAAACCCATCGCCGAACGCATCTATGCACGCGCACGGCCGGGCTACCACGCGATAACCAGCGGCAGCGTGGACAAGGTGGTGAAGCTACCCGCGACGCCGGAAGGCTAGCAGCAGGTTGTTCGCGGGCATGCGCGTCAGCCCGACGCGCGTGAATCCCGCGGCATCCGCGATGGCTTCCACTTCTTCCAGGTTGCGCACGCCGTATCGCGGGTCGAGCGATTTGAGCCAGCCTTCAAACGCCTCATTCGACGGGGCAGTGTGCTGCCCACCTTCGCGATACGGACCATAGAGAACGACAAGTCCGCTGCCTTCGTGGCTGAGATGGCGTGCGGCGCCGGCGAACAAGGCCGGTGTGGTCTCCCACGGCGAGATGTGAATCATGTTGATGCACAGCACGGCGTCGTAGTCGCACGGCTGCTGCCAGTCGGCTTGCAGCACATCCAGCCGATGCGGGATGCCGAAGTTGGCCAGTGCGCTCTCGGCCCGACGTGCACGGATGCTCGCGAGTCCGGATTCCTGGGGTTCGGTGGGCTGCCAGAAAATCCCTGGCATCGCAGCCGCAAAGCAGGCCGTGTGCTGGCCACTGCCGGCGGCTATCTCAAGAACCTTTCCGTCGACAGGCAGGAGTTTCAGCAGCTGTTCGGCGATGGGCTGCTTGTTGCGTTCCGCTGCAGCCGACGTGGCGATTTCCAAGCGCGCTTCAACGCCGCCGCGGTGTAACCGAGGGCTTCGGGTCGGACATCTCGATCGAAAGGGTGAAGGTGCGGCGCTCCGCACCCTGCAGCGCGCCGACATTCACGACCTGGCGCGCGACTTCTTCATTACGCTCATTGCGCACGATGACGAGGATCGCGTATTCCGACGCCGCGTCCATCCGCTCGGCATCGAGCGTGCCTTCGATCTGCCAGGCGGTCTTCGTCGCGGCGGCCGCACCAACCCGCGCATCCTTGTCGAAGCGCAGGTGATGTTTGCAACCGGGACAGACAATCGCACTTTCGAGAATCGTGGCTCGACAGTGTGGGCAGGTGCGCGTGGCACCTGCGGTACCCAGCGGACGTGCCGTTCCAATCATGCGACGTTGCTGCGGCCTCGGTCGGCCAGTACGGAAGCCTTGGCGCTGTCGTCAAAACCAAAGTCCACGGAGCCCCGCATGCGCGAGCCTGGCGCCACGGTAAACGATCCGGCTTTTACATCACCGGTGATCGTGCCGCCCTGCTGCAGTTCGACCCGCTTGGCGCTTTCGATGTTGCCGAGCAGTTCGCCGCTGACCAGCACTTCGCTGGCACGAACCTGGCCCTCGACCTTGGCGCCGTTGTCGATATGCAGGTTGCCTTCGACCTGGATGTCGCCCTTGAACTTGCCGGCGACGCGCACATGGCCGCTGCCGACGATCTTGCCCTCTATGGAGAGACCAGAGGCGATGATTGATTCTTTCATTTCCATGCGCTCCTTCGGCGCCAGTGCGGAGTCCAGGGAAAGCGGGGCGGTGGCTGGCGCTGCGGGGCGGGGCGCGATGCCCGGCGCTGGCGCTGCATTGGTGGGCGCGCCAGCTGGCACGGGTGCAGATTCAGGTTTGTCCCAAAGGGCCATGGTGTTCAGCTCCGGTCAATGTCAACGGCATTGAAGGTAACCCGGTTATGCCCCCGCGGGGAAGGCTGTCGCCGTTTGGCGATTCGGGCAGGGTCGCGGGCGGCGCGCGCTCAGGCAGGGCGCAGCGCCGCCAGCACGCGGGCGGGGGTGAGCGGATAGCGCTCCATGCGCCGGCCCGTGGCATCGAAAAAGGCATTGGCGATGGCTGCCGCGGCTGCGGCCATGGTTTCCTCTCCCGCACCGGTCGAGCGTTCCCCGGTTCGTTGCACGACCACCGCAGTGACGGCTGGACAATCCTCGAAACGCAGGATCGGATAGCTTTGCCAATCCAGGCTCGTGACGCGTGTCTGGTCGAACGTGACTTCCTCCAGCAGCATGCGGCTGGCGGTCTGCACCAGCTGGCCTTCGATCTGGCGCTCAACGATCAGCGGATTGACGACGAGCCCCGCGTCCAGTGCACCTGTCAGATGCAGGACGCGCACCTTGCCCGTTTGCGTGTCTACTTCGATCTCCGCAACGGCGGCACCATACGAAACCAGGTGTGTGCCCAGGCCAATGCCGCGGCCACGTCGCAGTCGCGTGGTGGCCTGCCGCCCGGCGGTGCGTGGGGCCAGCCAGTTCGCAGCGGCAGCGGCGGCCTCGAGCACGCCCATCCAGCGGACATCCTTGATATTGCGGCGGCGGAACTCATAAGGATCGATGTTCA
>JBDSGY010000324.1:0-5945 GCA_039918755.1 Steroidobacteraceae bacterium | reverse complement strand
CGCCGCCCTCGTTGGCGCCGCGCTGCTGATCTCCTGTGCCACCAATCCCGCTACGGGTGGCAAGGACGTGGTGCTGTCGTCCGCGAAAGGCGAAGTGGAGTCGTCCCGCCGCGCCTACGACCAGATCATCCGCTACTACGGCACGTACGAAGACCAGGGTGTCCAGGACTACGTCAATGCGGTGGGGCAGCGGGTAGCGCGCCACAGTGATTTGCCCGACACGGAGTGGCATTTCACGGTCCTCGACGAAGGCTCGATCAACGCCTTCACGACCGGCGGCGGCTACGTCTACGTGAATCGCGGCCTGCTCGCCTACCTGAACTCGGAAGCCGAGCTCGCCGGCGTGCTGGGGCATGAAATGGGCCACGTCACCGCCAATCATCCCCGCCGCGCGCAGAACAAGGGGATCCTCGCCAACCTTGGCGTCCTCGCCACCGCCATCTTCACCGGCTCCGGCGCCCTGGCAAACGTGGCCAGCATCGGGGCATCCGCCATGGTGCAGGGCTACGGTCGTGAAGCTGAGCAGGAGGCAGATGCCCTGGGCATGAAATACATGGTCGGCGCAGGCTACGACCCGCGCGCGATGGCGCGGGTGTTCGACACCTTCAAGGCACAGGAAAGCTTCGAGATTGCGAGGGCAAGGGCCGAGGGTCGGGAGCCGCGGGTCTATCATGGTGTGTTCTCGTCCCATCCTGCGCCAGACGATCGCGCCGTCGCCGCTGCCCGCAGCGCCGCGAGGGTCACGGGCGAGCCGGAGGGCGGATATGCCACCAATCGCAACACCTACATGCATGCCATCGACGGGTTGGCGTTCGGCACCAGCCGCGCCCAAGGCGTGGTCCGCGACAACAGGTTCTATCACGCGGCCATGGGCATAACGCTTGCCTTCCCGCGTGGCTGGGTGGTCGAGAACCAGACGGATCGCATCCTGGCGTACACCAAGAACCAGGAAAGCATCATGCAGGTCACCACCGCGCCGCGGCCGGATAACAAGGCGCCCCGTGAGTTCCTGCTGGAGACGCTGAAGGGGGCGACGCTGGCGGAGGGCAGCCCGGTCACCATCAACGGCATGGACGGATACTCGGTTCTGAATCGCAACGGGTCGCCACTCGACAACGGCGCGGGACCCGTGCGGTACCTCGCGCTGTATCGTGGCAAAAGCGTATTCATATTCGCCGGTGCCAGTCGATCGGCTCGCGACGGCAAGCCCGAAGCCGATGGCCTGTTCCGTTCCGTGGCCGAGACCACCCGCGACCTGCGTGCGGCGGAGTTCGCGCTGGCCGAACCGTACCGCCTGAAGATCGTGCGCGCCACGGACAAGACGAGGCTGGACGAATACGCAGAAAACATTCCCGCTGAAAAGTACCACAAGGAAGAACTGGAGCTCATCAACGGCGTATATCCCAACAAGAAGTTGCCGGTCGGGGAATACATCAAGGTTGTGGAATAGCCTGCTGTGAATTAACACTGGGAGCGTGTAGGCTTTGAAGAGCTACCGCAGGATTCCGACCCCATGGCCGACAAGAAATTCGAGCTTACCGACCTCGCCTCAGGCAAGAAAACCCTTCTGCCCGTGAAAACCGGCACCATCGGCCCTGACGTGCTCGATATTGCCGGTATCAACAAGGATCACGGCGTCTTCACGCACGATCCCGGCTTCGGCTTCACCTCCGCCTGCGAAAGCAAGATTACCTATATCGATGGCGATGCGGGTGTGCTGCTGCACCGTGGGTACCCCATCGAACAGCTCGCCGAAAACTCGAGCTTCATGGAAGTCTGCTACCTGCTGCTGAACGGCGAGCTGCCGAACAAGACGCAGCTCGAAAAATTCAACGACGACATCGGGCATCACACGATGCTCAACGAGTCGCTGCTGCGTTTCTACAACGGGTTCCACCACAACGCGCACCCTATGGCGATGGTGTCAGCGGTCATCGCGTCGATGTCGGCGTTCTATCACGACTCGATGGACATCCATAACCCCCGGCACCGCGAGATCTTCGCCCATCGCATCATCGCGAAGATCCCGACCATTGCAGCGGCTGCCCACAAGCACTCACTGGGCCAGCCGTTCGTGTATCCGCGCAACGATCTCGGCTACTGCTCCAACATGCTCAACATGTTCTTCGCGGTGCCCTGCGAACCCTATTACGTCGATCCGGTTGCCGCCGAAGCGCTCGACCTGCTGTTCATCCTGCACGCCGACCATGAGCAGAACGCCAGCACTTCCACCGTGCGGCTGGCGGGCAGCACCGGGGCCAACCCCTATGCCGCCATCTCGGCCGGTGTCGCAGCGCTCTGGGGGCCTGCCCATGGCGGGGCCAATGAAGCGGTGCTTTCGATGCTGGAGCAGATCGGCACTGTCGAGAACATTCCCAAGTACATCGCGATGGCCAAGGACAAGAACAGCCATTTCCGGCTGATGGGCTTCGGGCATCGCGTATACAAGAATTTCGATCCGCGTGCCAAGATCATCCGTGCCGCGTGCCACAAAGTGCTCGAGAGCCTTGGCCAGAAGAACAATCCGCTGTTCGAGCTCGCGCTCAGTCTCGAAGAACTGGCGCTGAAGGACGAGTACTTCATCGAGCGCAAGCTTTATCCGAATGTCGACTTCTACAGCGGCGTGATCTACAGCGCGCTGGGGATTCCCCGTTCGATGTTCACGGTGATGTTCGCCATAGCCCGTACGGTGGGCTGGGTGGCGCACTGGCAGGAGATGATCGCGGATCCGGCGATGCGCATCGGTCGGCCGCGGCAGCTGTACACCGGCTCCGTGAAACGGGACTACGTGGGCGTGGAAAAGCGTTAGTCCGGTTGCAACACCGGCTGCGGGCCCAGTTTTCCATAACGGAACGGAAGTCACATCTGGAACGGCGCACGTCGGTAGAATTCGAGGAGATGGCCCTTGGCAGATCTCCCCCAATGAACCCACCCCGCGACGCTGACTCGTGAGTCGCCCCGTACTCCTCAAGTCGAGCGTGGCCGTAGCCGGCGTTCGCCTGCTGCAGAGCATTGCGCCCGCACTCCTGCTTCCCGCTTCGCTGTACGGCATTGCCATGCTGTTTGGCGTGCCATTCGGCGAACCGCTGCAACTGCTGGCTGCAATATCGGCCGTGCTCAGTTTTGTTGCCCTCGAGCCCAAGTCGGATGACATGCTCGACCTCGACGCCGGCGCCTCGGTAATTGTTACAGAAGTGGTATTGCGTCTCGTGCTTACCATGGGTCTTCTGTACTTCCTCGGAATAGTCACCGGGCACCGCGACGAGTTTCAGCACACCATGATGCTGACGTGGGCGGCAGTATCGACTGCACTGACCTGTATCTGCGAAGTTGCCTTGCTTGCCGCGATGCGCGCGATCGTCCTGTCGGGCCAGAACGAACGGCAGGCGGTAATCGTGGGCGTCAATGCAGGCAGCATCCTGCTGGCCAACAGGCTGCACCAGCATCCCGAATACTGCACCAAGGTCAAAGGGTTCTTTGACGACCGCACCAAGGACCGGCTGGAGCCCACCGGAAACCTGCCAATCCTCGGCAACCTTTCCGAACTTGTGGCCTACACCGCGAAGGAAGGGATCGAAGTCATCTTCATCGCGCTGCCGTTGCGCCATATCCAGCGGGTCATGCAGCTGCTCGATCATCTGCGTGATTCCACGATGTCGATCTACTACGTGCCGGACGTGTATGTTTTCGACCTGATCCAGGCCAGGTCAGGAGACATTGGTGGCGTGCCCATCATCGCCATGTGCGAAACGCCGTTCTTCGGTTACCGCGGGGTGATGAAGCGTCTCTCCGACATCGTCTTCACACTGGGCATCCTGCTGCCGCTGCTACCGGTAATGCTGGGCCTGGCAATCGCCATCCGTGCTACGTCACGTGGACCAGCCATCTTCAAGCAGCGTCGCTATGGCCTGGATGGCAAGGAAATCGTCGTCTACAAATTCCGGAGCATGTACGTCGAGGAAGACGGGGCCCGGCTGGCGCAGGCGAAGAAGGATGACCCGCGTATCACGCCAGTCGGCCGTGTGCTGCGCAGCATGTCCCTGGACGAGCTGCCCCAGCTGATCAATGTGTTGCAGGGGCGCATGAGCCTGGTCGGACCACGACCGCACGCTGTGGCCCACAACGAAATGTACAGGCTCCTCATCAAGGGATACATGATGCGGCACAAGGTCCTGCCCGGCATCACCGGGCTGGCCCAGGTAAGCGGCTGCCGCGGTGAGACGGCGGACCTGGAAGAGATGCAGGCACGCGTCAACTACGACCTGGATTACCTGCGCCAATGGAGCCCGTTGCTCGATCTCCAGATCATCGTCAAGACTGCGATGCTCGTGATCGGCGGCGACAAGAAGGCCTACTAGCCTAGCCGGCCGGCCTTAGGGAATGGTCTTGCTTCCTACCGTGGAAAGCGCGCTCTCCTCGCCGCTGCTGGTATACGCACTCACCGCGAAATAATAGGTGCCTGAGGTCAGGTTCGAGATGACCAGGGATGTCATTGTCGGGCTCGCCATGGTCGCCACCTGCACCAGTGTGCTGGGACTCGATCCCTGGTAGACCCGGAAACCCGCCAGATTGTTCAGCGCGCTGTCGTCAGTGTTCTGCGTGGGTGCCGACCAGGACAATGTGGCGGATCCCGTCACCGGCGCCACGTTGATGGTGAACGCGGCCAACGCGGTGGTGGCTGTTCCGTCCGTTACCCGAATGACGATATTGCTGTAGCTGCCCACGTGCTGGGCGCCTGGTGTACCGGTCAGGCTGCCGTTGCTGGTATTGAACGATGCCCAGGCGGGCAGTCCGGAGACGGAAAAGGTCAGGGCATTGCCATCGGCATCCGAAGCAGAGGGCGTGAAGGCATAGGCACTGCCTGCAGTCACCGAAGCCGGCGGCGAACCGCTGATGACCGGGGCGGTGTTGGGCACTGCATTGACGGTGATCATGAACGCCAGCAACGCCGCAGTAGCCTGCCCATCGCTCACACGGATCACGATATTGGTGTACATCCCCGCCTGCGCCCCGTTGGGGGTGCCGGTCACCGCACCAGTGCTTGCATTGAATGATGCCCAGGAGGGCAGCCCGGAGACTGAAAAGGTCAGTGCATTGCCATCGGCATCCGAAGCAGAGGGCGTGAAGGCATAGGCATTGCCTGCAGTCACCGAAGCCGGCGGCGAACCGCTGATGACCGGGGCGGTGTTGGGAGCGGGGTTGACCGTGATGGCAAACGCCGGCAATTGCGCGACCGCCTGGCCGTCAGAGACAGTGATCAAGATATCGGAGTAAGCCCCTACCTGCGCTCCGCTGGGAGTGCCGGTCAACGCGCCGGTGCTGGTATCGAAGCTGGCCCAGGTGGGCCGATTTGTAATCGAAAAAGTCAGCGGTTCGGCGTCGGGGTCAGATGATGCAGGTATGAACGAGTAAGCCGCGCCCGCAGTCGCCGTGGCGGGCGAACCGCTGATCACCGGCGCCTCGTTGGGTGGCGCGGCGACATTGACCGCAAACGCTGGCAGTGACGTGCTGGCCGTCCCGTCAGAAACGCTGATCACGATATTGCTGTAGTGCCCGGCCTGCGCCCGCGAAGGGGTTCCCGCAAGTACGCCGGAAGCAGCACTGAACGTGGCCCAGACGGGGCGGTTGGAAATCGAGAATGTCAGGGCCTGACCGTCGGCATCGGCGGCCGAAGGTGAGAAGGCGTAGGCATTGCCCGTAGTCACTGAAACCGGGGGCGTGCCGCTGATCGTGGGTGCCGCATTGGGGAGGGGGCTGACCGTAATCCCGAATGCCGGCAATGCCTCGCTGGAATTGCCGTCGGAAACCGAGATCGTGATGTCGCCATAGGTGCCGAGATCGGTGCCGGACGGCGTCCCCGTCAGCGTGCCCGTGGCTGGGTCGAATCTGGCCCAGCGCGGCAGGCTGGTCACTGCGTATGTCAGGGCCTGTCCGTCCGCATCGAA
>JBDSGY010000323.1:0-2540 GCA_039918755.1 Steroidobacteraceae bacterium | reverse complement strand
CGTAATCCTGCCTTATTTCGTGGCGGTTGTTCTTTCTTAAGAGCACCCTCGCGCCTTGCAGTCCAAGCTGGAATCGATGGACCAGACGCACTCTTACCGCGACTTGGGCACGCCGCTACGGATTCCCGCCGTAATCCGCGCTTCTATCACGCCACACGGAGTGCGGGTGGATGCCCGGTATGGTACGACCGGGCTGCATTGAAAATTCGATCCACACCGATGGGCCGTCGATGCGCGCGTAGTCGTTCTCTGCGTCCATGGACGGTGATCCCGAATAGGACAACCAGGTTTCCGCCAGTTCACCGCGGTACTTCGCCAGGACGGCCGCGGCGTCAGGCTGACGAATATCCCCTACATAAGTTTCGATGGCGCGCAGCAGCAGCGCGCGCTGCGCGTTGCCGAGATCGCCCGCGCGTATCCCCGCCTTGGTGCCCGGGAAATTATTGTCCAGCTGCGGCCCGACGATGATGTCGGTAAACGTCTGGCTGAGGCGGGCTTTGCGCTGCTCTGCAGGCGACAGCGACATCAACGCGGCAGCGAACGCGGCCCTTTCCTGTGCCATGGGGGCGTTGTCGCGACCGTGTTTGCTGAAGGTCGTGAACGGTTCCACGCCGCGGAACGAAGGCGTCGCGCCGGCCAGCAAACCGTCCTTGTACGTGCTCGAAAGCGCGACATGGTGCCCGCCATAGTAAAGCTGCCAGATGCCGCTGGACGCAGGCGTGCCGAGAAAGGCAATCTGGAAATTGCCCGAAGCAAAGCCGCTCTGCCCGGTCTTCTCCTTGAGGTAATCGTCCGCATTCAGGATCTGCTCGAGCTCGTCGTAGCCCTCGTTCGCGGCGATGCCCGTGGCCTCTTTCAGGATGGCCTTCACGACGCCGAGCTGCGCAGGAGAGAATTCCGCCAGCGTGACACCCACACGGTTGCGATAAACCATTGGCGGGTAGTTGCTCCACTTCTTCCCGTCCTGCACGGAGTACGGCAGCTGCAGTCGGGCCAGCAGTTCTGGCGCCATGCCTTTCTTCAACAGATCGGCCAGACACACAAGCTTGGCGTGTCCCTTGATCGAGCAGTCTCGATCAGCGGCAGCGCTGTTTACGGCACCCAGTGGCGCGCTCTTGTTGGTATACAAAGGAGGAAGAAAGAGACCACCTGGAGGGCCACCGCCCGGTCCAGGACCGCCCGGCGGACCCGGCGGGCCTGGTTGCTGCTGGGCCAGCAGCAATGATGCACTGCCCATCAAGGCGATTGAGGCGACAACGATGCAGTTCCTTCTCATGTCACCAACCTTACGAAAGAACGGCGTCCAAGGCGACCCGGGTCGTTTTGCGTCTTACGGTAGCTTTCCTGATTCTATCGAAGCCGCTCGACGGGCTTGTCATCCGTTGAGATGACAAGCCCGTGCTCCGGCTCGTTGGGCTGTCGTGTGCTACCCACAACCCTTGTGCATGCTCGGGTGGCCGGACGCTTCCGCGCTGGGGTATGGTCCTAACGCTTGGGGAGGTCTGCGCGCAGTACGCACTCTGGTTGCAAGCCGCTGGGCAGACCAACTGAATTTTGGAGGCTGAAAGTCAAGCCGGCTGTCGGTTAGGAGCAGAGCATGCAGAAGAATACGATCTCGCGGCGCGACCTGATCGCAGGCGCGGCAGCAGGCGTCACCGCGGCCCAGAGTGGTGAGTCTGTTGCCCAGGGGGGCGCGCCCGCGGTGCGGACAGTGGGCTATGAAGTGCGCGGACCGATATGCATCATTACGTTGAACCGGCCGCAAGACGACAACGTGCTGGACGCCGCAACCCTGCGGGAACTGCCGCTCGTCTGGGAATCGTTCCGATCAGACGACGCGCTTCGCGTCGCGATCTTCACTGGCGCCGGAGACAGCGCGTTCTGCGGCGGCGTGGACGTCAGCGGAATCCGTGCCGCGCCGGCACCGGCCTACCTAAAACGGGATGAAGGAGTACGCAACTATACGGCGAAGCAGAACAAATGCTGGAAGCCAGTAATCGCGGCCATCAATGGATTCGTCGCCGGCCCAGGCCTGCATTTCATCCTGGATGCCGACATTTGTATCGCCGTCCCCGAAGCCACCTTCTTCGACGTTCACATGCACCGAACAGGATCAGTGCCCATATTCGAGCCGATAGAAATGTCGCGCAAGATTGCCGTAGAGGCCGTCTCACGCATGTTCCTGCTGGGACCGCACGATCCACTTTTAGCCCGGCGCGCCGCCGACCTCGGCCTCATCTCTGAACTGGTGCCGCGGGACCGCCTCATGGCGCGAGCGGTGGAAATCGCCCAGCAGATCTCACAGCTGGACATGCATCTCACCACCGCATTCGTCGAAGCGTTCTATAAGGCGCGCGAACTGGGCGTTACGGAAGCCATCAACCGCGGTCTGATCATCCGCCAGGCAACTGGGTACCACGATGCGCCGCTCAAGGACCACGCGCTTAGTCAGCTGGCGGTGCCGGGAAGCAAGCTCTAGCGTGGTTGTCTCCCACGTACGGGACCTTATCGTTTGCGAGTAGCTCGATCCGACTGGCTGA
>JBDSGY010000322.1:0-9111 GCA_039918755.1 Steroidobacteraceae bacterium | reverse complement strand
CGGAGCGGCAGCGGGGAAAGCAACTGGCCTGGCGCCGACTCGAGCGCATCATCCAGCAACAGAAGGCGGCGGCTGGATACCAGAGACGCATGCCGCGCGACGGCTTCGGGACTCGCAACAACCACGGACAGGCCGGCATCTTCCGCCATGTCGGCTAGTCGATCGCCGGGGAAGGAGGGTTCCAGTGGCACGTAGCTGGCGCCGGCAGTGAGGGTGGCCACCAGCGCGGGAATCATCCAGCGGTCGCGCTCGAGCAGCAGGCCGACGCGGTCGCCTGGGCGTACACCGAGCGCAACGAGACGTGCGCAGATCGTGGCAGCGTACCTGCCCAACTCCGCGTAGGTGAGGTCACCGTTGCATGCGCGCACGGCAACGAGATCCGGATTCTGGAGGATGCGCTGCTGGATCAGTTGTTCGATGCGGCGTCCCGGCTGGAGCGGCAACGCACTGCGGTTCCAGGCCGCCAGCAACTCCCGATCGCGGGCATCCAGCAGGCAATGGGAGCCCAGGGTCGACTGCGGCGCACCGACTACGCATTCGAGCAGCCGCTGGTATGCCGCGAGCCAGCGCTTCACGGTAGCGGCATCGAACAGATCACTGTTGTACTGGCATTCCAGGCGCATGCCGTCGACGCCGAGGTCGACCGCGTTCACGAACAGCTCGAACGTCTCGGCCACTCGCGGGTTGGACAGGAACTGAGTCCGCAGTCCCGGCATCGCCATGCTTTCGCTCGTCATGGCCTGGTCGATGTTGAACAGCACGCTGACCAGCGGCAGGCGCGAGGGATCGCGATGCACCGGAAGCGCCTGCAGCAGGCGGCCGAAGGTCACCGACTGGTGATCGTAGGCGTCGAGCATCACCCTCCTGCCAGCGGCCAGCAGGTCGTTGAACCTGGCGCCGCGATCGATGGCAAAGCGCAGCGGCAGGATGTTCACGCAGTGACCCACCAGTCCTTCCACCCCGTCGGAGGCTTGTCCGGCCGATGGAATGCCGATCACCAGGTCATCCTGCCCGCTCACGCGCGACAGCGTGCCAGCGAAGGCACTGAGCAACGTGGCGAAAAGGCTGGCCTTGCTGGCTGCGCCCAGTGCGCGCGCCTGCGACACGAGCGCCACCGGCAGGTCGTGATCGATTCGTCGGGAGGCCTGCGTCCTGCGGCGCGGCCGCGGACGATCCGTCGGCAGCGACAGCGTCGGGCCGCCATCGGGGAACTGCTGCACCCACCAGTTGACGCTGGCCGTGGCTTCATCGGAATGGGCGTTGCGCTGCGCCTGCTCGGCGTAGTCGGCGAAGGACGGCGCAGCGGCCAGCGGATCGCCGCGATACAGTGCCGCGAGCTCGCGGATCATCACCCAGAACGACCAACCGTCCAGAACAATGTGGTGACCGGTGAGGACCAACGCGTGATGCCGCGGCGAAAGGCAGACCAGCTCCGCCCGCACCAGCGGGCCATCGGCGAGCGTGAAGGGTTCGCACACGTGGCGATCCGCGATCTCCTGCAGGCGAGTCTCTGGCGCGGCGTCACCCGACACGTCTGCGACGGTGCAGACCGGGGCCGCGGCGGCGGCTGGCACGAGCAATGTGCTGCCATCAGTCGAGAACGTGGAACGCAGCGCGTCATGTCGCTGCAGCAGTTCCTGCACGGCGTTCAGGAATTCCTCGCGACGCAGGTCGCCGCGCAAGTGCAGCGTGATCGACTCATTGTAGGCTAGCGATGCCGAACGCCCGGCGCTGTCGGCCAGCCAGACTTCTCGCTGAGGCTCGGTGGTTGGCAAGGCGCGGCGGCCATCGGCCGCTTCTGCGAACTTTGCGCCGGATCGCACCGGGAAGAAGCCCGAGACCTGCATCTCGCGGGCCGCTTCGCAATAAGCCGCGATGATGGCCTCGATGTCCGCATCAGTGTGCGCCGTGGTGAGGAAGCACGGGAAATTGTCCAGGATATGGATGCCTCGGTCGCGCAGCATCGCGTAGATCAGGTCGCCGTACGGCAGGTCCTCGGTAAACACATTGCGCCAGAGCGAGGCGAAAGTGTGGAGACGGAACGGCGCACCCATGGAGGCCATGTCTGCATTGACGCGGTCCACCATGCCGCGGGTGCGTGCCGTGAGATGCTCCTGCAGCGCGCCACCGGCGTCCTTCATGTGCTGGAGGGCGGCGCGTGAAGCCGCCAGCGCCAGTGGATGTCGCACGAATGTTCCGGCGAAATACGTGACGCCCACGGTTGGAATGGACGCATCGCCGTACTGCCACTGCCCGCCGTCCAGCGCGTCCATGAAGCGGGACTTGCCGGCGATGACGCCGATGGAGAAACCTCCACCGACGACCTTGCCGTACGAGGCCAGGTCGGCCTCGATGCCGAACAGTCCTTGCGCGCCGCGTGGGTGGGAGCGAAATCCGGTTACCACCTCGTCGAAGATGAACACGATGCCGTGTTCCTCCGTCAGCTTCCTCAGCTCGCGCAGGAACTCCACGGGCGCAAAGTCCGGCCGCCGGCTCTGCACCGGCTCGACCACGATCGCGGCGAGAGTGTCCGCGCGCTGGCGCAGGATTTCCAGCGACTCGGCGGTCCCGTAGTCCAGCACCAGCATGTTCTGCGAAGACTCGGGCATGATGCCCGGGGCAGCGGGAACGGTTCGCAGCTTGCGGGTGCCGCGGACGATCACTTCGTCGAAGATGCCGTGGTAGGCGCCGGTGAAGATCGCGATGGTGTTTCGCCCGGTAACGGTGCGCGCCACGCGCATGGCACCCATCACCGCTTCGGAGCCGGTGTTGCAGAACGCGGCGCGCTCCGCGCCGGTCACCTCGCAGAACAACCTGGCCGTCTCGCCCGCAAGCTTGTGCTGCGGACCGATTTCGTATCCCAGGTCGACCTGGGCGTGCACGGCGTCGCGGATGAAATCCGGCTGCCAGCCGAACATGCTCATGCCGAAACCCTGCAGCACATCGATGTACTCGTTGCCATCGATGTCCCAGAGGCGGCTGCCGCGCGAGCGCTCCACGACGAGCTGATAGGTCAGCTCCTTGGTGAGCGGGCGGAATCCGTTGACGACGCGCGGGTCGGCCATGTGAGGCCGATGTTCGACTGTATAGGCTTTGGACTTGGCGGTGCGCGCCGTGTACCGGATGACGAAGGCATCCAGTCGCGCCCGTTGCAGCGGGGTGAGCGCATCGACGCGCGTGTGGATGCGCGCGATGGCACCGAAGGCCTTCTTCACGTCGTAGGCGACCGCGCCGCTCTTTTCGTCCTCGGCGGCCGGCGCGGGTGCGGGTGCGGGTGCGGGAGCGGGTGCGGGAGTTGCGGCGGGCGTGGGCGTCTGGCGGGCGGCGAGGAAGGCTGCGAGCTCCGCAACCGAAGGAAAGTCTTCCATGACCTGACGGAAACTGACTTTCACTCCCAGCGATCGCTGGACCTGCAGTGCGAGCTGCGTCAATGCCAGCGAGTCCAGGCCCAACTCAAGCCAGGGCGTCGCCGGATCCGCTTCGCTCACATCGTGGCCGGACACCTCTTCGATGAGTTCCTGTACGCGGCGCACCAGACCCTTTGCATCAGGCGCCCCCGGCACGTTGCCCGCGGGTTGCTCCGCGGCAGCCGTGGCAACCACCGGCGCGGGCTCAGCGGCGAGCGCCTCGAAAGGCAACGTCGTGGCCTTTTCGACCGACGCAGCGGGGGCATCCACCCAGTGGCGCACCGACTGGAACGGGTATCCAGGCAATGCCACGCGTTGGCGCGTTTCATCGCTGCGATAGGAATGCCAGTCGAACTCCACCCCGCTTGACCAGGCACGACCCACCGCCAGCGCGAGCTGTTCGGATTCGCGCTGCAGCGCGTCGGCGCCGCATGACAGGGCGGGAAATCCGCCACGGCGCCCGTCTTGAGCGCTGATCTGCTGCGCCAGTGTGGCAAGCGTGGCGCGGGGTCCGATCTCGATGAACAGGTGACCAGAGTCGACCAGGAGCCGCGCAATTGCCGGACCGAATCTCACGGGCCGGCGCAGATGTTGCGCCCAGTATCCAGGATCGCGTGCCTGGTCGGCGGTGAGCCAGTCGGCGTTCACCGTCGACATCACCGGAATGCCCGGCGCATGCAGCGTGATGTCCGCCAGGCGCTGAGCCAGTGGCGCAATCACCGGATCCATCATCGGCGAATGGAAGGCGTGCGACGTGACCAGCGTGCGGCAGGCCACGCCGCTCGCACAAAGCGCCACTTCCAGCGCTGCGATGTCCGGCGAAGGGCCAGAGGCGACGCAGAGCGCCGGTCCATTTTCCGCGGCGATCACCACGCCCTGCGGCAATCGCGACGTAAGCTCGGCAGCGGGCAGCCGGACGGACAGCATGCTTCCCGCAGGCTGCGCCTGCATCAACCGGCCACGCTCCGCGACCAGCCCCGCCGCATCCTCCAGCGACATCACGCCTGCCAGGACAGCTGCAACGAATTCGCCGATGCTGTGGCCCACCATGGCCGCCGGCCGTATGCCCCAGCTCATCCACAGCGTCGCCAGCGCGTAGCTGAAGCAGAACAGCGCGGGCTGCGTGACGCTCGTTGGCGTCAGCGCCGCCGGGTCCTCGTCGAACAGGCGCTCACGGGCGCGACCGAAACCCTGTCGTTCGAGTGCATTGCAGGCGGCATCCCACGCCGCCCGGAAGGCCGGCTCCTCGGTGTGCAGCACGCGCCCCATGGCGGCGTACTGCGAACCCTGCCCGGGAAACAGGAACACGACGCGCGGCGGCGCACCGGTGACATCGCGGGCGGCTGGCGCCATTGCGTCGCTGGCGCCCTGCAGGCGACGCTGCGCTTCGGCGACGTTCGACGCCACCACGAAGCGACGCCGCGAGAGTGCCTTGCGACCCACGCGAAGAGTGTGGGCCGCATCGGCAAACCAGCCCGCATCTTCGGGACGATCCGTGAATGCAGCGCAGAGCCTGCTCGCCGCTGACGAAAGCCTGTGGTCATCCCGTGCCGAGAGCAGCAGCAATTGCGTGCACCGTGACGAGGCTGCCGTTGCGGGGGCGAGCGGCGCTTCCTGCAGAATCACATGGGCGTTGGTTCCGCCGAATCCGAAGGAGCTGACCGCGGCGCGGCGCGCTACATCGCTGCGCGGCCAAGATTCAAGGACCGTCTGCACGCGAAACGGACTGCGCGCGAAATCGATCTGCGGATTGGCGGAATTGAAATTGATGGTGGGCGGGATCTGCTCGCGATGCAGCGACAGCGCCGTCTTGATGAGGCCTGCCACACCTGCCGCGGTGACGGTGTGGCCGACATTGCTCTTCAAGGACCCGATGCCGCAGAAGCCGACGTCATCGGTGTGCCGACGGAAGGCGCGCGTAAGCCCGTCGATCTCCACGGGGTCGCCCAGCGGCGTGGCCGTCCCATGCGCCTCCACGTAGCTGATCGAGCGCGCGCTGACGCCCGCGGATTCCTGCGCAGCCGCAATCACGGCGGCCTGCCCTTCCGGGCTTGGCGCGGTGAAGCTCGCGCGCTTGCTACCATCATTGTTCACGGCGCCGCCCAGCAGCACTGCGTACACGGTATTGCCATCGGCCAGCGCGTCGCGCAGTCGTCGCAGTACCACGATGCCTGCGCCATCGGAAAACACCGTGCCGGCTGCGGCTGCATCGAACGTGCGGGTGTGTCCATCCCGCGAAGCCATCGAGCCTTCCTGGTACAGATAGCCGCTGGCCGGTGGACAGGTAATTGCAACGCCGCCCGCGAGGGCGATATCGCACTGGCCCGATCGCAACGCCTCCATCGCCATGACGGTGGCCACCAGCGAAGTGGAGCAGGCCGTGTTCACGCTGACGGCCGGGCCAGCCAGGCCGAGCTTGTGGGCCACGCGACTGGTCAGGTAATCCTTTTCGTTGCCGAGCATGACCTGCAGTTCGCCCAGCCGGCCGGTGACATCGGGCCGGGGCAGCAGATGACGCTGGAAATAGCTGGCGTTGTACATGCCGCCAAAAATGCCGACCAGGTGCTTGAGGTCCTGCGGGGCATGGCCGGCGTTTTCCAGCGCGTGCCACGCGAGCTCGAGGAAGTGCCGGTGTTGCGGATCCATCAGCTGCGCCTCGAGGGGCGAGATGCCGAAGAACGCCGCGTCGAAATTCTCCACGCCGTCGAGCACGCCGCGCCCGGGTACGTAATCGCGATCGGCTAGCTGCGCCGCAGGGATCGAGGAATCCAGCTCGTCGCGCCCGAAGAAGCGGATCGACTCCCGGCCTTCGCACAGGTTGCGCCAGAACGATTCAACGTCGGCGGCGCCGGGGAAGCGTCCGGCCATGCCGACGATGGCGATCTGCTCGTCGCGCGCGGTGTCCATCGCGCGCGACCGCGCGACGATAGTCTGTGCGGGCGCTCCCGACAGCAGTGCGGCAAGACCGGCCGCGGTGGGCGTCGCGAAGAACGCCGCGACGCCGGGATCCCCCAGCTTCCCCACCTGCATCCGCTGCAGCACACTCAACACCTGCAGCGATGTGCCGCCCAGCTCGAAGAAGGCGTCATTGCGTCCCACGGGCCGTACGCCGACAACATTGGAAAAGATTTCAGCGATCGCGGCCTCGGCGCCGGGATTCGGCGCTTCGAAGTGCTGCTGAAGCGGCGGACGGTGGCTGGAAGGCGCGGGCAATGCGCGCCGGTCGAGCTTGCCGTTCGCGGTTACCGGCAGGTTCTCGAGCGCGATGAAATGCGCCGGCACCATGAATTCCGGCAGGCTCGCGGCAAGGCTCGCGCGCAATGCCTCGGACTGAATCGCGTGGTCCGCAACGTAGTACGCCACGAGCCGGCGACCGGCCGCATCATCGCCATGTACCGCCACCGCACAGGCATTGATTCCCGGCAGCGCCGCAAGGCGGCTCTCGATTTCTCCCAGTTCGATGCGGTAGCCCCCGATCTTCACCTGCTGATCGACGCGGCCCATGAACTCGAGCGCGCCTTCTGTCGTCCATCGAACCCGGTCACCAGTGCGGTAATAGCGTTCTTCCGGCTGGCCTGCCAGTGAGACGAACCGGTCGCGATCCAGGTCCGGTCGTCCCAGATACCCCCGGGCCACGCCGGCTCCGCCGATGTACAGCTCACCGGTCTCGCCCGTTGCCACAGTCCGCTGCTGCGCAGCAAGCACCAGCAGATGCGTGCCTGCAATCGGTCGCCCGATGGGTACCGACACACAGTCGGCGGATAGCGGCGCGGGAATCGGCCACGTCGCCGCGAAGGTCGTGCATTCCGTCGGCCCGTAGCCATTGATGATCCGCGTGCCAGGCAATTGCGTCTGCGCCCGCCGCACATGCGGCGCCGACAGGGCCTCACCGCCGATGAGCAATTGCTGCAATCCTTCCAGCTGCCGCGCACCGGCATCGACGATGGCATTGAACAATCCGGCCGTCAGCCACGCCGCGTTCACGCCGTGTCGCCCAATCATCGTTGCCAGCGATGCACCGGAAGGCATCGCCTCCTCGAAGATGGCGATACGGCCGCCGTTCAACAGCGGGGCCCAGATTTCCAGCGTAGCTGCGTCGAAGCCCAGTGGCGCGGCGTTGAGGAAGCAGGTTTCAGGACCGAGATCGAGGTAGTCGACATCCGCGACGAGGCGCACGATGCTTCGGTGTTCGATCTGCACGCCCTTCGGCATCCCGGTCGACCCGGATGTATACATCACATAGGCGCGGCTCGAGGGGTTGGTCTCCGGCAGGTTTGCCGCGGATGCGACGAGCGGGGCGGTATCAGCCGCATCGAACACGACGAGGTCGAAACCCTCGAGCCGTTCGCGGCATTTGGCTACGGTCAGCACATGGCGCACACCCGCGTCACCCACCAGGAACCCGATCCGCGCCCGCGGATACTCCGGGTCAATCGGCACGTACGTTCCACCCGCCTTGAGCACGGCCAGCATGGCCACGATGGCCTCCGGACCGCGATGCAGGAACAGCCCTACCGATGTTTCACGCGTGACGCCACCGGCAATGAGTCGATGGGCCATCGCGGTCGAAAGACGGTCGAGCTCCCCGTAGTTCATGTCGCCGGTCGACCAGGCCAGCGCGCGCGCGCCGGGCTGTCGGCGCGCAACCTCCGTGAACAGCCCATGCACGGTGGCATCAGGACGGCCACTGCGCGCAACGCGCGCCCATTCATCGGGCACCGGCGAGCCGGTGGGAGTGGACGACATGCTCAAGGGTTCTGTTCCTCGATGCACTTCACGATTGCCCGCACGACCTCTGCCGGCACGGTTGCCGCGTTCAATGCGGCATCGGAATTCCAGTTTTCGCTGGCAGGCACGTCCATGAAGGACACGCCAGGCCTGCCTCGCCAGGCAGCCTCCAGTCGCTGCTGCTCGTCCGTTACCCTTGTTCGGATCACACTGATGCGGTCCGCAAGAGGTTCGGCCGCCGCGAGATCTATCGCCGCCATGGCGGCCGCGAGCGATGCCGACAGCGGCAGTCCGAGGTACTCCGTCGGGACATCCGTGATGCGCAATTGCGCGGCGCGATGCGGCACCAGTTCTTCGCGCAGAAATGTGACCTGTGTCTCAGCCAGGTCGCGAAGGTAGGTCCGGCCCTCGATCACCGCATCCCAAAGCACGAGTTGGCGCACGCGCACATACCCGGTGGCAGCCGCCAACGCGGCCAGCGTGGCTCCCAGGCGGGCCCCACAGAGCACCACCCGATCCACACCGGCGCGCTGCATGGCTTCCCCCGCCGCGGTGACGACGTCTTCAACCCATTCGTCCAGGCGAGCGTCGGCTTCATCGCCGGCGGAATCACCCGTGCAACGATAGTCGAAACGCAAGGTAGCGTAGCCCTGGCGCGCAAGTTCGCCAGCTATCACGCGATAAAGTCGGTGCGCGCGGTTAGCCTCTTCGGAAAGCGGGTTGCAAAGCACCACGGCGGCGCTGCGGCGCTGCAGGCGCACCGGCGCCCGGAGCGCCCCGAGCAGCCCGACTTCTCCGAAATGGAACACAGAATTGGCCATCCACCGGAATTAAAGTGATCGAACTCCGTTTTTATACAGGATGGGCGAAGTTGCTGATGGTGGCTGATTCACAGTCGTTTCGCGAAGTGGCGCAAAGCCTGGGTCCCGATCGGGACCTGGTTGCAATCTGCACCATTCCCGGGACCGGGTCGTTA
>JBDSGY010000321.1:0-2611 GCA_039918755.1 Steroidobacteraceae bacterium | reverse complement strand
AACTGCCCTGGGGCGCCGCTGCTGCGCAACTGGGGCCCGGTGCGGATCTCGCCCTCAAAGGCTAGCTCGGTACGCACCTCGAAATGCGCATCGCCAGGAGCCGCCACTGCCGTGTCTGCGCCTGCGCGCCCCAGCAGCACCGGGGACACCGATGCGGCACCCACCGAAGCCAGGACGGAGCGCCTCGAAAGGCCCGGTCGCCGCATGAATTGCCTCAATTACAGAGAATTTATTGCACCGCAGGATGCGCGGGGATCAGACGCCCGTCAACCGCGTTCGGATGAAAGAGCTGCTGGCCTTCCACGCGGTAGCTGGCCAGCGCGTGCTGACCGTCCGGCGACAGCAGGAAGTCGATGAACTGCTGCCCCAGCGCAGCCTTGGTGCCAGGATGCGTCGCAGGATTTACCAGAATCAGGCTGTACTGATTGAACAGCCGCGGATCCCCCTCGACCAGCACCCGGAAGCTGCCCTTGTTCCGGAAACTGATCCAGGTCGCGCGATCGGTCAGGACATAGGCGTCGCTCGCCACGGCGATGTTCAGTGCCGGCCCCATCCCTTGTCCCACCGCGCGGTACCAGCGATCGGTCGCGGAATCCACGTCGATTCCCGCAGCCTTCCACAATCGCAGCTCCGCCTGGTGCGTGCCTGACTTGTCGCCACGCGAAATGAACGTCGCCTGACTGCGCTTGATCGCATCCATCGCCCGCACCACATCCTTGCTCCCGCGGATGCCGGCCGGATCTGCCGCTGGCCCGACGATGACAAAATCGTTGTACATGACCAGTTGCCGCGCCAGCCCATGACCTTCCGCCACGAAGCGCGCTTCAGCCTCAGGGTCATGGACGAATACAACATCTGCGTCGCCGCGCCGCGCGGTCTCCAGTGCCTGGCCAGTGCCGAGCGCAATTACCTTCACGGTAATGCCCGTGCGCGCACGCACCACCGGCAGCAACTGGGTGAACAGACCCGAGTCCAGGGTGGAGGTGGTGGATGCCACGACGATCGACCGTTCGTCTGCGGCTGCCTGCAGTGAAACAGCAACCGTCTGGAGCAGCAACCCGCTCAACACTGCGATGAATAGGCGTTTGTTCATGGAAGTCCTTGAGCTTAAAGCAGGAGCTGGCCGGCAATGAAGCGCCGCGCCAGGTCGGTGTTGGGTTGCTCGAACAGTTGTTGCACCGGGCCGCTTTCCACCACCGTGCCACGGTGCAGCAGCACGACCTCGCCCGCGAGGCGAGCCGCTTCACCGAGATCGTGCGTGGCGATCACGATCTTCACACCGCGCGCGCTGATGGTCTGCACCAGTTCTTCGATTGCGAGCGTCGCGGCCGGATCGAGACTCGCAGTTGGTTCGTCCAGAAACAGCACTGCGGGGTCACGCGCCAGTGCGCGGGCCAGTGCAAGGCGCTGCCGCTCACCGCCCGACAGCCGGGGTGCAGGCCGCTCGGCAAGTTCCTGCAGGCCTACCAGCGCCAGCAATTCGATGCCGCGCGCGCTGCGCTGCGCGCGTGGCACGCCGGCAGTGGCCAGGGCGTAATGAATGTTGTCGGCGACCGAACGGCGCAGCATCACTGGCCGCTGGAATACCAGGCCGCGCCGCGTGGGCACGGTGTCGCGCCGCCCGCCCCAGCTGATGGTGCCCGCGACCGGCTGCACCAGTCCCATGGCTGTGCGCAGCAATGTAGTCTTGCCCGAACCATTCGGACCGATGAACACGGTCGGAGGGCCGGCGGCCAGCCGCAACGATACGCCGCGCAGGATCTCCGTGTCGCCAGCAGCAACATGCACGCGATCGAGGACGATGGGCAATTCGGCTGTCATTTCTGGCGCCACCTTCAACCTTCAGCGCTCGAATCTTGCGCCGAGCTGTTTTACAGCCCACGCAGCCACATTCACCAGCAGCACGATGCAGATCAGGACCAGGCCCAGACCCATCGCCAGCGGCAGGTTGCCCTTGGAAGTCTCCAGCGCAATCGTCGTGGTCATGGTGCGCGTGAAGCCTTCGATATTGCCGCCCACGATGATGATCGAACCCACTTCCGCAGCCGCGCGGCCAAAACCCGCAAGCAATGCAGTCACCAGCGAGAACCGCGCATCCCACAGCAGCGTGCGCGCGCGGCGCAGTGGACCCACGCCCATTGCGGCGAGTTCATCGCGGTATTCAAGCCACAGGTCTTCCACCGTCTGCCGCGTGAGCGCCGCAATGATGGGCAGCACCAGAATCGTCTGCGTAATCACCATCGCGGGTACGGTGAAAAGCAGTCCGAGCGAACCCAGTGGCCCCGCGCGCGATAGCAGTAGGTAAACCCCCAGTCCCACAACCACCGGCGGCAGACCCATCAACGCGTTCAATGTGACCACTGCTGCCTGCCGCCCGGGGAAACGGCTCAAGGCAATCAGCGCTCCCAGCGGCGCGCCCAGCAATGCTGCGGACAGCGTCGCACCCAGACTGACCGCGAGAGAAAGGCGCACGATGGCAAACAGGGCGGGATCCGCGCTCAGCACGAGCTCCAGCGCCGAGGAATGCTCCGGCATCAGCGCGCTCCCTGTCCGCCGGTGCTGGCGCTGGCCAGCGCCTGGACAACTCCAGTAGCGATGGCGAACGGTCGTT
>JBDSGY010000320.1:0-3016 GCA_039918755.1 Steroidobacteraceae bacterium | reverse complement strand
GTGAGCCGGCCGCGACCAACGGCGAAGTGCCCGCGATTACCGGTGCGGCAGTCTTCTCGACCAGCAACCGCAACGCGTCGCGCACTTCTTCCGACGACTGCTCGGCAAAACCGTTCAGCCCCAGCAGATTGCCCAGCACGCGCAGCAGCTTCCAGCCCGGCCGGGCTTCGCCCACCGGCACCGCGGCACCAGCGAAACTCTGCCACTGGCCTTCGAGGTTCACATAGGTGCCCGAGGTCTCTGCAAAGGTGCCGATCGGCAGCAGCACATGCGCCACCGACTTGAGTTCTTCCGTGACATACGGCGTCGCAGCCACCACGTACGTGGCGCCCTTCAGTGCTTCCAGCGCCTTCGGGTTCAGCGTGTCGGCGCCGGGTTCCATGTCCCACAGCAGATATGCGTCGAGCGGCGCGGCGAGCATGGCGCTGGTATCAAGGCCAGCCTTCACCCGCTGCACACTGCCCGCGGCGCGATGCGGCAGCACGCCAGCCAGATGTGCGCCAACCGCATTGCCGCCTTCAGCCAGCACGCCCACTGCCGCGCCCGTCGCCGCAGCCAGCGACTGCACCGCCGCCCGCAATGCCGCGTACTGCGGATGCCGCAGCGCCAGCGCGCCCAGCCAGATGGCCTTGCGGCTGGCTGCGCGCAGCTGCTCGACGATGCCGCGATGTGCATCGGTGACTGCCGCCGCATGGCTACCGATGGTCGCGGCACCCGCCGCGGACAGCAGCGCATTCAATTGCGCCAGCTGCTGCGCGGGAGCGCTGATCAGTTGAGCGGCCACCGGGAACAGATATTCAAACTCGGCCGGATTCAGGAACCAGACCTTGGCACCCGCGGTTGCCGCCTTGCGCACGCGATGGGCCAGCACCGGCAGCTCGTGCCGCAGGTTAGACCCCACCACCAGTAATGCCTGCAGCGAATCCATCTCCGCGATGCTGCCGCCGAGCGCGGGAATCGCCGGATCCGCCGCATCGCCGGAGAAGTCCACCTGCCGCAGGCGATGATCGATGTTGGCGGTGCCGAGACCAGCCGCGAGCTGCTGCAGCAGCGAATACTCTTCGATCGTGCTCGAAGCACCTGCGAGCACGCCGAGACGGTCTGCCGGCGCAGCCTTCAGGCCACTGGCCGCCGCTTCCAGCGCGGTCTGCCAGTCGCATTCGCGCCAGGAACCATCGCGCGTCCGGACCATCGGCTTCAGCAGACGATCGTCACTGTAGATGCCTTCGTACGAGAAGCGGTCGCGATCCGCAATCCAGCACTCGTTGATCGCATCGTTCTGCCGTGGCACCACGCGCATCAGCTTGCCGCGCAGCACATGGCCAAAAGTGTTGGTGCCCAGCCCGTCATGCGGCGACACCAGCGGCACCTGCGTCATTTCCCAGGCCCGCGCACGGAAACGGAACGGCTTGCTGTTCAGCGCGCCCACCGGGCAAAGATCGATGATATTGCCCGACAGCTCGTGATCGACGCTCTTCTCGACGTAGGTGCCGATCTCGTTGTTCTCACCGCGACCGGTGGTGCCGAGTTCGGGGAAGCCGGCGATGTCCTGACCAAAGCGCACACAGCGCGTGCAATGAATGCAGCGCGTCATGTCGGTGGACACGAGCGGCCCGAGGTTCTTGTCCTTGACCACACGCTTGCGCTCGTTGAAGCGAGAGATGTCGCGGCCATAGCCCATGGCCAGATCCTGCAATTCGCACTCGCCGCCCTGATCGCAGATCGGGCAGTCGAGCGGGTGATTGATGAGCAGGAATTCCATCACGGACTTCTGCGCGGCAATGGCCTTCGCAGACCGCGTGTGCACGACCATGCCTTCCATCACCGGCGTGGCGCACGCGGGCATCGGCTTGGGTGCCTTCTCGATCTCGACCAGGCACATGCGGCAGTTGGCCGCCACGGGCAGCTTCTCGTGATAGCAGAACCGCGGCACGTAGACGTCGTTCGCGTCGGTGACCTGGATCAGCATCGCGCCCTTGCGCGCCTTCATCGGCACGCCGTCGACGGTGATCGTCACCGTGTCCGATGGCGGAACTGGAACCGGAGTGCTCATGCTGCCGCCTGCTGCGCGTCGACGATGCTGCGGCCGCCGTGGTCCACCATGTATTCGAATTCGTGGCGGAAGTGCTTGACGAAGCTCTGCACGGGCCACGCCGCGGCGTCACCCAGCGCGCAGATGGTGTGGCCTTCGATCTTGTTCGCCACCTGCACCAGCATGTCGATGTCCTCGCGACGCCCCTGCCCGGCCAGGATCCGCTTCAGCATGCGGTTGAGCCAGCCGGTGCCCTCACGGCAGGGCGTGCACTGGCCACAGGATTCGGACATGTAGAACCGCGACAGGCGCTCGAGCACCTTCACCATGCAGGTGGTCTCGTCCATGACGATGACCGCAGCGGAGCCGATGGCGGAGCCGGCGGCCTTCACCGAGTCGTAGTCCATGTTGGTCTTCATCATGATCTCGCCCGGTACGACCGGGCAGGACGAACCACCCGGAATGACGGCCTTGATCCTGCGACCACCCTGCATGCCACCGGCAAGCTCGAGCAGATCGGCAAACGGAATGCCGAGCGGCACTTCGAAATTGCCGGCCTTGGCGACATGGCCCGTCACCGAGAAGATGACCGTGCCACCGGAGTTCGCGGGACCGAGGCCGGCAAACCACGCCGCGCCCTTGCGCATGATGGTGGGCGTGGAGGCATAGCTCTGTGTGTTGTTGATCGTGGTGGGCTTGCCATACAGGCCGAAGTTGGCCGGGAACGGCGGCTTGAAGCGCGGCTTGCCCTGCTTGCCTTCCAGCGATTCCAGCAGCGCGGTTTCTTCGCCGCAGATATAGGCCCCTGCGCCCACGGCACAGTGGATATCGACGTCGACCCCCGAGCCCTTGATGTCCTTGCCCAGCAGCCCGGCCGCATAGGCTTCTTTCAGTGCCGCTTCGAATCGTGGCACTGGCTCGCCCAGGAACTCGCCGCGGATGTAGTTGTAGCCCACGGTCGCGCCCATGGCGTAGCAGCCAATG
>JBDSGY010000319.1:0-8071 GCA_039918755.1 Steroidobacteraceae bacterium | reverse complement strand
TCCATGCGTGCGTAGCCACTCATGTGCAGCGCGCGATACACGCGCTTTGCCATCACCGAGATTCTTGCGGCGGCTCCGGCGGGCAGGTCATTGGCCGGACCGGTGCTGATGCCGTGGCGGCGCTGATAGGCCCGATCCCATTTGACCTTGCGCGTGGCAATGCCCGCCTGAACGCCAGGAAGCTTGCCGAAGTCGAGTTCCCACACCGGGAACGTCGTCAGCCTTTCATTGCCCATGACGCCGACATAGAGTTCGCGGCCTTCGATGTATTGTTCGACCAGCGCATCGCTCTGCGCCTGCTCGTGGATGAATCCGACGCGCTCGCGCAGCCGCTCGGAGTCATGGACGATGGACGCCTGCGAGATGCCAAGGGAGGCGTCTTCGGTCGCAGACTTCACGAACAGCGGATACTGCAACCCGCGCGGCTCCCGATAGGCCTTGCCCCAGGGAAACAGATGGAAGCGCGGCGTCGAAATGCGGTGGTACGCCAGGATCTGCTTCGTCAGCACCTTGTCGCGGCTCAGCATCATGCCACGCGGATTGCACCCCGTGTACGGCTGGCGCATCAGCTCCAGAAACGCCACCACGTAGTGGTCGTAGGTGACGATGCCCGAAAACTCCTCCAGCAGATTGAAGGTGATCTCCGGCCGCCAGTCCCGCACCACGCGCCGCAGCTCACCAATCTTGTCGCCGATGCCCAGCACACGCACTTCATGCCCTTCATTCGACAGGCTCGACAGCACGTTGTATTCAGTGCGGCAAGCCTCGATCTGGTCTTCGTTCAGGCCGCGCAGGTCATCCGGCGGAATCAGCGCCTCGTTGACCAGCAGCAATATCCTTCGTCTCTTCACAGCGCGTAGCTCTCCCGATTCCGTTTCAGCATGCCCAGCGCCACGCGCCGTACCAGCGCGACGAACTCGCGCCGTGCGCTGCGGCGGTCATGGCGCAGCTGCATGTGCATGGTGCTGCAGCGATGGATCAGCAGTTCCATCGCGTGCTCGACGATGTAGGGGTGCAGTCCGGCGCGCACCAGAGCGCGTTCGACCTGCGGTCCGATGGAACGCAACCACGTTGCCGCCGATGTGTGGCGTCCATCATCAACCGGCGTAAACAGCCGGCGCAGCGCGCGATCATAACGCGCATCCTCGATCAGATAACGGCTGGCCTTCTTGCGATAGTGTTCGCGCAGCGTGCGTGTTGACTTGCATACCGGGTCGATCTCGTGGTGGGAACGCAGCAGGGGCTTGCGCGCCGCGATCTCGGCCATCAGCTCGTCGACGTATTCCAGCTTGCGCAGTGCAGGCCAGCCCGCGTAGTCACGCCGCCACCGCGAACGGGGCTGCAGCCATACGGCAAACGTTTCAGCGAAATCCTCGGTGGGGTGGCTCTGCGCATACCAGTAGCGCAGATGCAGCACATGGCGCCGGCTGGCCGGACGTGGCGCATAGTCACTGGGATACCGTTCAGAGCCGCTGCCAAACACCTTGCGCCAGTCGGCGCGGTCACGCAGTTTGTATGCCGTGTCCAGCGCGTGCCCGGCCTCGTGCCGCAGGATGCGCTTCAGCCACAGGCTGCTGCCACCTTCCACCTGGTGCATGAAGCGGCGTTCGAGTCGCAGCAATCGCGGCTGTGCGAGGTAGAACGGCAGCGCGATGCCTGGCACGCCATCAGGCGAGAACCACTCTTCGGCAAACCAGTAATGCGGCCGGAATGTAATGCCGCGTGCGCGCAGATCCCGATAGAGCTGCTGCATGTGGGTCGCCACCATGCCGGACGTGCGCGGCAGCGACAGGTCGCAGAAACGCAGCGCAAGCAGGGATTCGTCATCCATGCGCGCCAGCGTCTGTGAACGATATCTTGGGCCAGGCTGCACTGGTCCCACTATAAACCGGAGCAGCGCTGCACCGCACTGCTCCGCACGTTTCTTAACGCACCTTGAGTGGACTCACTTGGCGATTGCGCCGAAGACCTTGCGCAGCAGCGAGCTCGCCTGTCCAAGCGGATTCCTGCGGATGGCGGCTTCTTCCTTCGCCATGGTCAGGAAGAGTCCATCCAGCGCCTTGCGCGTCACATACGCATCCAGATTGGCGTCGCGCTCATCGACCAGCCCCAGTGCACTGGCCCTGCCCGCCACATCGTTGTAGCGCTGCGCCAGCTGCACCTGGGCGGTGGCCTTGCTCACCACTGGCAGGAACCTGTCGGTGAGCTTGGCCGTCATGGAATCACGGAAGTAGCGCGTGGCCGAATCTTCCGGGCCTTTCAGGATGCTCACGGCATCGGTCACGCTCATCTGCTTGATCGAATCGATGAACAGCGTGCGTGCTTCGGGAACCGCCGCCTCGGCTGCCCGGTTGATTGCCAGCGTCAGCGCATCCGTCTGCTTGCCAAGGCCGATCTTCTTCAGCGTCTTCGTCGCTTTCTGCAGCTTCCCCGGGAGAGGAATGCGGACTTCCGGATTGGCCATGAAGCCATCTGGCTTGCCGAGGCTGGCAATGGCCACACTTGCTGCCTGGTTCAGCGCTGCCTTCAAGCCCTCTGAACTTTCGGCGGATGTCAGCGACGCAAGGCCGCCGGCGGCGGCGGCGGCGGCGAGCGTTGCCGCAAGCAGGCACAGCGTCGCAAATGTGGTTCTCACGCCGATGCGGTTCTTCATGCGGTCTCTCCTTCAAGATAGGGCCGGGCCCAGTGCAGTCCGTCGCTGGTGCCGGCTGCGGGCAGATACTCGCAGCCGATGTAACCGTCGTATCCCAGCGCGTCGATGTGCGGCAGCAGGCGCTCGAACGCAATTTCCCCGGTGCCGGGTTCGTGTCGACCCGGATTGTCGGCGATCTGGATATGGCCGATCCACGGCAGCAGCCGCTCGATCGAGCACATCAGGTCGCCCTCCATGATCTGCATATGGTAGACGTCGTACTGCAACCGGATATTGGGACGCGCAGCGCGTGCAATGCACTCCAGCGCCAGCCCCGTTCCGTCCAGCAGGTAGCCCGGAACATCCCGCGTGTTGATGGGCTCGATCATCACGGTGGCATCCACAGCCGCCAGTCTGTCGGCGGCGCGCGAGATGCTGTCCACGAATTGCTGGAGATGCCGCGCGCGATCGGCGCCCGCAGGCAACAGCCCCGCCATGAGGTGCACGCGCTTGCAGCCGCCCGCGGCGATATATTGCAGGGCACGGTCGATGCCAGCGTCGAATTCAAGGTCCCGATCGGGCAGCGATGCAATACCCCGCTCACCCGCTTCGGCGCGGCCAGGCGGCGCATTGAACAGCACCCACGGCAGGCGTGCGACGGCCAGGCTGGTGGCGAAAGCCACCGGCTCCATGACATATGGAAACTGGCATTCCACCGCCGAAAAACCAGCCTGCGCGGCTGCCTGGCAGCGCTCGGCAAAGGGCAGCTCGGTAAACATGGTCGAGATGTTCGCAGCGAGGCGGATCATGCCGCTAACATACCCGCTACAGCGCGGCGGTGATACGCTCCGCCGCCTTCCAGTGCGACGTATCGGATCCGGGGGACGAGCAACATGACGATCATCGTGACCGGCGCCACCGGCGCATTTGGGCGGGCCGCAGCCGACCTGCTGCTGCAGAAGGTGGGACCTGAACAACTGATTCTCACCACGCGCAAACCCGAGCAGCTTGCAGACTTCGCGGCGCAGGGCGTCAGTGTCCGCAAGGCCGATTTCGATCACCCGGAAACGCTCGCTGCCGCATTTGCCGGTGGCGACCGCATGCTGCTCATCAGCACGGCGCGCGTCGGCACGCGTGTCGGGCAGCATGAGAATGCCGTCAAGGCCGCGGTGAAAGCCGGCGTTCGCCATATCGTCTACACCTCGGTGATGAGTGCGGAAAAGCCCGCCAACCCCGCACTGGTGAAACGGGATCATCGCGCCACCGAAGAGATCATCGAACGATCCGGCGCGCAGTGGACCTTCCTGCGGGACAGCCAGTATTCCGAAGCCATCGCGATGGCTGTCATTCCGCCGGCACTGGCATCGGGGACGCTGCCGGACAATTGCCACGATGGCCAGATCGCCTTCGTGTCACGCGATGACTGCGTGGCGTGTGCCGTCGGGGTGCTGACGCAGCCCGGCCACGAGAACAAGGCCTATGACATCACCGGTCCGGAACTGCTGACCTTTCCCAAGGCGGCGGCCATGGCGTCGAAAATGACTGGCAAGCCGATCGTGTATCGCGAGGTCTCCGACGACGAGATGTTCGCGTACTTCGATTCGCTGGGCGTGCCGCGGCATGCTTCGGATGACCCGGTCAAGGGTGCGATTCCCTGGTCGAGCGATGACATGGTCACCTTTGGCCAGTCGATCCGCGAGGGATTTTTCAACGTCCTGACCAACCACGTGGAAACGATAACCGGTCGCAAGCCGCGCCCGCTGCGCGACGTGCTGAAGCAGTTCCAGCATACGTGGCCAAAATAGCGGCGCGCCGTGCCGCGCCGTAGAATGGGGCAATGAGCAACGACAGAGCGGCACAGGTACTGCAATACCTGTACAGCCTCCAGGACACCCTCTGCAGCAGTTTCGGAACCGGCTTGGGCCGCAGCTTCCTGCGCGACGAATGGCAGCGGCCGGCCGGCGAGGGCAAGCTGCAGGGGGGCGGTGTCACCGCGGTGCAGGAAGGTGGCGACGTGATGGAACGCGCCGGTGTTGCGCTCTCCGATGTGCGTGGCTCGCAGCTGCCGCCCTCGGCAACAGCGCGCAATCCGCAACTGGCCGGACGCGAGTTCCGCGCCATGGGCGTATCGGTGGTGATGCATCCGCGCAATCCGCACGCGCCCACCAGCCACATGAATGTGCGCTTCTTCAGCGCTGGCGACGTGTGGTGGTTTGGCGGCGGCTTCGATCTGACGCCCACCATTCCCTATGAAGAGGACATCGTCCTCTGGCACCGCGCCGCCCGCACCGCCTGTGATTCCATTTCGCCCGCCCTCTATCCCGTAGCGCGCCAGACCTGCGATGAATATTTCTGGCTCAAGCACCGGGGCGAAACGCGCGGTGTCGGCGGCATCTTCTACGACGACATGAACGAGCACACGCCTGCCACGCCTCTCACGTGGGAGCAGGGCTTCGCGCTGATGCAGAAGGTGGGCGCCGCATACCACGACGCTTATCTGGAAATCATGCGCCGGCGCAGGGACATGCCAACCACGGACCGCGAACGCAAATACCAGCTTTATCGGCGCGGGCGCTATGTGGAATTCAACCTGGTGTTCGACCGCGGCACGCTGTTCGGCCTGCAGTCCGGCGGCCGCACCGAGGCCATTCTCGTGTCGATGCCGCCGGAAGCACACTGGTCCTATCGCAGCCCCGACACCGCCATGGACGAGAAGCTGCTGCCTTACCTCACGACGCTGCGCGGCAAGGACTGGCTCGCGTAGGCAGGCCGCGCCTCTCGCGCTCAGGTCAGCGGCAGTTCCTTCGCGCTTGCCCAGACGCCGTGCACCTGCGGGCTGATGCGGAAGGGCAGCAGCACACGCGCAATGTCACCGTCGGCCAGTCGTTGCGCATCGGTGATCACGAGCTCGGAACGCATCTCGGCGTAATTGCTCACTACACCGATGAGGTAGCCCTCACCTTCGCGTCCTTCGCCTTTCGGAACGAAGGTGCATTCCTGCAGGCTGTGCGTCGGGCCGGCGAAATACTTCTCTATCTTGCCGGTCTCGATGTCGAAACGGCCGTAGCTGTTGGTCGGGCGCGCGGGCGCACCGGCGCCCATCCTGGCGCGATCCACGGGCCGTTCCTCATCCGTGAACATCGTGTACAGGTAGCGCGTGGGCAGTGTCAGCACGCGCGGATCCACCTTGCCGAGGTCCCCCACCTGCATGGGCCAGAGGATCTCCTCCTGCCAGTCATTGCTGCGCTTGTCGAGATCGAGGGTGATCTTGCGGATGAAGCAGCGCGCCTTGGCCGGATTCCACGGCGAGCCATCCACCGGCGGAAAGAACGGGAAAAAGTTCGAATCGAAGAACGGCGCGTAGAGGATGACCTTGTTGCCTTCCGAGTGCGCGTTGAAGGTGTGCATCATGCAGCGCTCGGGACCCTGGAACCAGCGCATGTCCTTCGCGGTGCCGCCGCGCGGCATCACGCCGATCATGGATGGCTTGGTGGAGTCCCAGCCCCAATGGACCTTGCCCTGTTTGAGCCGCTCCGTGCTGGTGACATAGCCACCGAAGGGAATGACCACGTGACGGTGCGTCAACGCCATGTCATGGATCACGCTGACATAGGGCACCTTGACCGTCACGCTGTCGGTGATGCGGGCCTTGGCGTCCAGCGTTGCGATGTACAGGTCATCGCTGGTCAGGCCATTGGCCTCGTAACCGAAGGCGACCATCTCGCCACTGAGCGGGTCGAGCTTGGGATGCGCGCTGAACGTCTGACTCTTCCATGCACCGCCGGCATTCCACTGTGCGCGGGTGGCCAGCGTATTGGGATCCAGCTCGAAGGGCAGGCCATCTTCCTTCAATGAGAACAGCTTGCCCGCATGGATCAGCGGCGAAGTATTAGAGACGGTGCGGCGGTTAGGATGCAGCGCGTCGCTGACAGACGGATCGTCGGTATAAGGATTGCGGTAGTTGCCGTACAGCTGCCGCCCGGCCTTGTGATTGTTCTCGAAGCGCTCGGTGCGGACCCAGCGACCGCGATAATCGGCCTTGCCATTGCGCAGGCGGAACATGCTGACATAGCCGTCCGCGTTCAGCGGGGCATCGTCGGGAAACTTCTGTGGATAGAACCACTCGCCGCCGACCCGATAAAAGGCACCATCGATATCCGCGGGTATCTTGCCCACCACCTCGCAGTCGAAAATGTCCGCTTCGAAACGCATGGGAGCCGCGAATCCGCGCCCCGCTGCCGACCCTGAATAATCCGCCATATCGCCCCCTTCTCTACCCCAGTCTGCCGAATCGGCCCGCGTTCAGGTCGTCAAAAGCCGCCACGATTTCTTCCCGCGTATTCATGACGAACGGCCCATAGCCGACAATCGGCTCGTCGATGGGCTGGCCGCTCAGGAACAGCACAGTGGCCGGCGAATTCGCCCGCAGCGAAACCTGATGGCCTTCCTGGCCGAACACGGCGAGGTCGCCGTCGTGCAGTTGCTGGCCGGAATCAAGCGTGACCTCACCACCGAGCACGGCAACCATCGAATTGTGCCCCGCCGGGACGTCCAGCGTACACGCACCACGGTCCAGTGCAATATCCCACACGTTGAGCGGGCTCCACGTGCGCGCGACGCCCGCCGCATTTCCGAACTGGCCCGCAACGACACGCACGCGGCCGGCCGCATCCGGCAGGTCCACTGCCGGAACCCGCGCGGCCGCGATGGCCTGATAGCGCGGCGGCTTCATTTTGTCGCGCCCGGGCATGTTCACCCACAGCTGCGCCATCTTCAACTCGCCGCCCTGCCGCGTGAAAGCCTCGGAATGAAACTCCTCGTGCAGCACGCCGGCCGCTGCCGTCATCCATTGCACATCGCCAGGGCCGATCGTGCCGCCATTGCCGGCGGAGTCGCGATGGGACACCTCGCCGCTGTAGACAATCGTGACTGTCTCGAAGCCCCGATGCGGATGCTCACCCACGCCCCGCGGCTTGTCCACGGGCGCGAATCGATGCGGCCCTGCATAGTCCAGCAGCAGGAAGGGACTGAGCAGCTTGCCCAGGCGATCGTAAGAAAACAGCGTGCGCACGGGAAAGCCGTCGCCCACCCAGTGCCCCGCAGGGGCATGGTAGATCCCGACCACCTGCTTGCTCATGGATGTCATGGCGTCCCCTGCCCTCAGCCGCGCCCGACAAACGGCATGGCCGTGGCCATGACCGTCATGTTCAGCACATTGGCGGAAAGCGGCAGGCCCGCCATGTAGAGCACCGCGTCGGCAACATGTTTCACATCGAAGGTGGGTTCGGGCTTGAGTGAATAATCAGCCTGCAGCGTGCCACTCGCCATCGGAATGCCGAGGTTGGTCTGCACGTTGCCGATGTCGATCTGGCCACAGGCTACGTTGCACTGTCGCCCCTCCAGGGCAAGGGTCTTGGTCAGACCGGTGACCGCGTGTTT
>JBDSGY010000318.1:0-3567 GCA_039918755.1 Steroidobacteraceae bacterium | reverse complement strand
CAGCAGCTGGCTGCCGAGGTGCGCAATCTCAAGCAGGGCTTCGAGGCCGTGGAAGAGCGCGCGCGTTCCGAGCTGGGCATGATTGGCAGCAACGAAACCTACTACCAGGTCGTGCCACCTTCGGCGCCGAAGCCGGCCGTTACCGCAGAAGTCGCGCCCACCGCGCTGCGCGCCGCGGCGAACTGAAGCTTTCCCGTTGCAGTACTGGCTCATCATGCCGGCAGCAGGCAGTGGGCGCCGCTTTGGCGCGGCGGTACCCAAGCAGTACCTGTCGCTGGCGGGCAAGACTGTGATCGAACATGCGCTCGCGCCATTCCTGGCCGATGCCCGCTGCAGGCAGATCGTCGTCGCGATCCATCCTGCCGATACCACTTTCCAGATGCTGCCGCCGGCACGTGATGCCAGGCTGCGCACAGTGGCGGGAGGCGAGCAGCGCTGCGACTCGGTACGCAATGCGCTGCTTGGCATCGACGGCGCGGTCGACGACTGGGTGCTGGTGCACGATGCGGCGCGACCCTGCTTGAGCGCAGCCGAGCTGTCCGCACTGCTCACGGAATGCGGCAGCGACGACGTGGGCGGCCTGCTGGCCGCGCCGCTGTCGGACACGCTCAAGCGCGGCGATGCGCAGCAGCGCGTGGTAGCAACGACCCCGCGCGATTCGCTGTGGCGCGCGCTGACACCGCAGATGTTCAGGCTGGGCCTGCTGCGCGATTCGCTGCTGGCGGCGCAGGCGGCAGGAAGGCAACCCACGGACGAGGCCCAGGCGGTGGAGTGGCGTGGCCACGCGCCGCGTCTGGTTGCGGGCAGGGCCGCGAATCTCAAGATCACGTCGCCCGCCGACCTGCCGCTGGCGGCGGCCGTGCTGGCACAGGGAGAGCTCGGATGAACTTTCGCGTGGGCAGTGGCTTCGACGTGCATGCCTTCGGAGCGGGCGACGGCGTGATGCTCGGTGGAGTGAAGATCCCGTGGGAGCGTGGCGTACTGGCGCATTCGGATGGTGACGTCATCCTGCATGCGCTCACGGACGCGTTGCTCGGCGCTGGCGGACTGGGCGACATCGGGCAGCATTTTCCCGATACCGATCCACAGTGGCGCGGTGCTCCGAGTTCGCAGTTCGCGGCCCATGCCGTGCAGCTGCTGGCGCGGGATGGCTGGCGTGTCGTGAATGCCGACCTCACCCTGCTGGCCGAAGCACCACGGATTGCAAAACACCGCGCGGCCATCTGCAAGGGCGTCGCGGCGGCGCTCGGCGTGCCATTGGCACAGGTCAATCTCAAGGCGACCACCACCGAGAAGCTCGGCTTCATCGGCCGGGCCGAGGGGCTGGCCGCCCAGGCGGTGGTGCTGATTGCGCGCGACTAGCGGGCGCGTGCAGCGGCCAGCAGCACGAGGATGGCGCCCGAGCCACCATCGACCTCCCGAGCGCTGGCAAACGCGAGCACCGCGCCGACCCGCTGCAGATAGCTGCTGGCCACCAGCTTCAAGACGGGCCCCCGGTTGCCGGATCGCAGCCCCTTGCCGTGGATCACGCGCAGCACGCGCGCGCGCTGCTGGATTGCATCAGCCAGGAATTCGCGGAGGGCGGGTTCAACCATTGTCGCCGTCAGGCCATGCAGATCGATCTCGCCATCGACGCGATAGTGGCCACTGCGCAGCCGCCGGAAGGTGGCCTCGGTGATGGCGGGGCGCCGGAACAGCAGCGCGTCGCCGGATTCTTCCACCGGATCGAGCGGCGAACCCAGGCCGAGGCTTTCCTGCAGCACGGCGCGGCGATCGGCGCGGGCGAAGCGCGCACGCGGATTTGGGCGCGTGCCCTGCAGGGCTGGCCGGGTGACCTTGAGGCGCCGCACGCCGCGCATCGCATGCCGGAACAGCGTCCGATCCTCTTCATCCATTGCCGGTGTGCCGCATGGGGACTGGGCATCTAGTATATTGCCGCCCGATGTTTGCGCCTTTGCCCTGAAGTTTCATGCACATACTGGTCAGTAACGACGACGGCTACCTTGCGGAAGGGATTCGCAAGCTCAATGCGGCACTCGGCAGCCTTGCGCAGACCACCATCGTCGCGCCGGATCGCAATCGCAGCGGGGCGAGCAATTCACTGACGCTGGACGTGCCGCTGCGCGTTTTCCAGAGCGAGGCAGGTGTGCACTACGTGACCGGTGGCACCCCCACCGATTGCGTCCACATCGCCATCTCGGGCTACTTCGATTTCGAGTTCGACCTGGTCTGCGCAGGGATCAACGATGGCGCGAATCTCGGCGACGACACCCTGTATTCGGGCACCGTGGCTGCTGCGATCGAAGGGCGTTTCCTCGGGCTGCCCACGGTCGCATTCTCGCTGTGCATGGAGCCGGACACCGGCCGCAACTTCGATTCCGCCGCGCGCGTCGCGCGCACCATCGTCGCCCGCCTGCTCGAAGAGCCGCTGGAACGCGGCATCACCCTCAACGTGAATATTCCGGACCTGCCATACGAGCAGCTGCGCGGCATCCAGGCCACGCGCCTGGGCGGGCGGCACCGCTCCAAGCCCATCGTTCCGGTGCTCGACCCGAAAGGCAAGCGCATGTACTGGATAGGTCCGTCCGGCACCGGCCAGGATGCCGGCGAGGGCACGGATTTCCACGCCATCGCCACCGGGTATGTGTCGGTAACGCCTCTGCAGATCGATCTCACGCGCCACAGTGCGCTGCCAAAGCTCGCCGACTGGCTCAAGCCGCTGGCATGAGCACACCGGTCAATCACACCGGCATCGGCATGACCTCGGCGCGCACGCGCGACCGGCTGGTGCAGCGGTTGCGCGAACAGGGCATCCACGATCTGCGGGTACTGGAACGCATCCGCAGCCTGCCGCGCCACATCTTCGTCGACGAGGCGCTGGCCAGCCGCGCCTACGAAGACACCGCCCTGCCGATCGGCTGGGGCCAGACGATTTCGCAGCCCTACATCGTCGCGCGCATGACGCAGGCACTGCTGTCCGGTGGCCTGCCGGGCAAAGTGCTCGAGGTGGGTTTCGGGTGCGGCTACCAGACGGCGGTGCTGTCACCTTTCGCGGAGAAGATCTTTTCCATCGAAAGGGTGGAGCCCCTGGTCGCGAAAACACGCGAGCGTCTGAAGGAACTGCAGGTGCGCAACGCGAAGCTCAAGCATGGCGATGGCATGAAGGGCTGGCCAACGCAGGCGCCATTCGACGGCATCATTGTCGCTGCCGCGCCGTTGACCGTTCCCGATGCATTGTTAAACCAGCTCGCCGTTGGCGGCCGGCTGGTGGTGCCAGTGGGTCCCGATGGCCAGCAGCAGCTGTTGCGGATTACCCGCCGTGAGAACGGCATGCACCGCGAAATGCTGGGCGCGGTGTCGTTCGTACCGATGCTGGCCGGGGTGACGGGCGGTTCCTGAACGCGGCGAATCGAAACGCCCTAGACCGAAATCGCAAGGCAGGTCAAGGGGCTTGCGGGCGGCGATGAACGGTGCTTTGATGTAGCTGTCTTGCGACAGGCCTATCGGACGAAGACACTGAAGGACGGACTGGGACGGGTTTCGAAAAAAATCAGAAAAATCGAGTCG
>JBDSGY010000317.1:0-3340 GCA_039918755.1 Steroidobacteraceae bacterium | reverse complement strand
GCCCGCATCCATTTCCGCCAGGGCGGCTACTACCTGGAAGACACCAGCACCAACGGTGTCTTCGTCAACGAATCGCCCACCCCGCAAGGCCGCCGCGGGCTGTATGCGCTGCGTGCAGCGGATGTGCTGCGCATGGGCGAATACCGCATCCAGGTGCATATCGACGAGGAAGGTGCCCAGACCAGTCCGGGCACCGGCACCATGGCCAACATGTCGGTGGTCAATGTCATGCCGCTGCGCGCCGTCGGCCACGATGCCGACGACCTCGGTGCCTCCCTGAACATCGAGGCGCTGATTCCATCGGACACGACCGGACCGGTGGCCAAACTGGCTGCTGCCGGGGTCAATGGTCGGGGCGATGCCTTGACTTCCACCCTGTCCGCACAGCAGCGGCTCACGCGACTGCGCGCGGCCGCGCGGGCGCGGCTGGAAGGCAATGTCACGCCACTGCTGAATGTGCACAACGGCATGCAGGCCTTCTGCCGCGGCGCCGGCATCGACCCGGCGCGTGTGCCAATGGAAAGCGAGGCACAGAGCCTGCACCTCGCGGGGCGCCTGTTGCGCGAGGCCGTCATCGGCCTGAAGGAAATCCTGCGCGCGCAGCAGTCATTCCGCGACCACTACGGCCTGGAATCCGACAAGCCCGACGGCCGTTCACCACTGGAACAGGGTGCGGACGAATATCTGCTGGAACTGATCACCGGCCATGAGCGGCATCAGTTCGACGCAGTCATGCAGCTGCGTGGATACCTTACGCATGCGAGCCTGCACGATGTCGCGGTGGACCCGGCGCTGCGCAGCGCGCTGGGCCAGTTCATGGCGCATCTTTCACCGACGCGAATGGAGTCCGCGGGTGGCAACACCAGCGCCGAAACCGGCTGGGCTCGTTACAAGGACATCTACGGCAACCTGCTGCAGGCTACCGGCGAAGACGTGCCCCACCTGTTCCTCGAAGCCATCGCGCAGGCCTACACCGAGGCCAGGCTCAAGAACCAGGGCTGAAGCCTGACGGACGCAGCGGGATGTCATAGGTCACACCCGCGCCATATGCCTCCGGCGATTGTGGATCGTGGCGCAGCTTGTCGAAAGTCAGCAGCCTCGTCCCGAGCTTGAAGCTCTCCTGGATGTCGTGCGAGATCATGAAGATGGTCATGCCATTGTCGCGCCACAGCTTCAGGATCAGATCGTGCATGTCGGCCGTGATGCCCGGGTCCAGCGCACCGAACGGCTCGTCCAGCAGCAGGATCTTCGGTTCGCAGATCACCGCCTGCGCGATCGAAAGCCGCTGCTGCATGCCGCCGGAAAGCTGCGCGGGATAGCGATCGCGCGCTGCCGCCAGCCCTACGGCGTCGAGCATCTGCTCCGCGCGCAACCGCGCCGTGCGCCGTGCCGCACCGAACAGCCGACCCAGCACCCGCGCACGCTTCAGCTCCAGGCCCAGCAACAGGTTGCCCATCACGGTCAAATGCGGGAACAGCGAATAGCGCTGGAAGACAATGCCACGCTCCGGGTCCGGCTCAGGACGGATCGGCTTGCCATCGATGAGGATCTGGCCGCGGCTGGGCTGTTCGGTACCCAGCAGCATGCGCAGGAAGGTGGTCTTGCCGCACCCCGACGCACCGACGATCGTGACGAATTCATTGTCGGCCACTTCCAGCCGCAGGTTTTCGAGCACCACATGCGCGCCGTACTGCTTCCACACATTGCGCACCGAAACCGTTGCCATCAGTGCCCCGCCTCTGCCCACGCAAAGGCACGTGCCCGCACCATGCGCAGCAGCAGGTCCGCCAGTACCGCAAGCAGCGTGATCCACACCACGTACGGCAGGATCACATCCATCGCGAGATAGCGGCGCACCAGGAAGATGCGGTAGCCAAGGCCTTCGGTGGATGCGATGGCTTCTGCCGCGATCAGGAACAGCCAGGCCGCACCCATGTTGAGGCGCAGCGAATCGATCAGGCGCGGCAGGGTCTGTGGCAGCACCACGCGCAGCACCAGCTGCCAGGTGGAGGCGCCAAGCGTCTGCGCCTTGACCAGCTGCTCTTCCGGCAGCTCCGCCACGCGCAGCGAGAGATCACGCGCCATGCAGGGAAAGATGCCGATCACGATCAGCGCGATCTTTGCCGTTTCTTCCAGCCCGAGCAGTATGAACAGGATGGGCAGAACAGCCAGCGGTGGAATCATCGACACAGTCGACAGCAGCGGCGACAGCAAGGCACGGATGCGGGGAATCACGCCCAGCGCGAGTGACAGCAGCAGACCGAGGCCGGAACTTATGAACAGCGCAATGCCGATGCGCTTCAGGCTGGCCCAGGTATCAACCCAGAAAAGGTACTGCCCGGTGCGCGCATCCTCGGTGAACGCGTAACGGTGGAAGGTTTCCGCCATGCTGCCCAGTGACGGCAGCAGCTTGTCGCCTGCGTTCTCGGCCAGCCGCAACTGCGATGCCACCACATAGGCAGCCACCAGCAGGAGAAAGGGCAGCAGCCCGAGGGCGAGGCGTTCGCTTCGCCCCGGGCGCTGGTTGATCAGTCTGCGCACGCTTTCTAGAGCTTGCCGTCCGCCGCCAGTTTCATGTAGCTGGCATCAAAGCGCATGGTGATCTTCTTCGGGTCACCAAGCAGCTTGCCGCCGGGAAACTCGATGCCGATCACATCCACCGATTTGGCGCTCGCGCCGAGCAACCCTTTCTCGAAAGAGAATTTGCGGACCAGATCCATCTTGGAGACCAGGTCGGGGCTGCTTGCGGCGGCAACGGCTGCCGCCGGTGTCCAGTACATGTAGGTGGTCGCAAGCTGTGCGTTGAACCCTTTCAGGTCAGTGCCTGAGGCCTTGGCCATCGACGCAAGCGCTGCCGTGGTGGCCGACGTCTTGCCCTGCATGACCGTCATCGTTTCATACCAAGCACCGGCCAGCGCCTTGCCGAGCTTCGGGTTGTCCTTCAGCACTTTCGAATTCACGACCATGAGGTCGAGGATTTCGCCGGGAATCTTGCTGGAATCGAAGACCAGCGTGCTGCCGGGCCGCGACATGACCTCGGACAGCTGCGGCTTCCAGGTCACCGTGGCAGTGACGCCGGGCGCCGCGTAGGCCGCCACGATGTCGGCATCCGAGGTATTGACGACCTTCACGTCGCGCTCGCGCAGGCCGACGGACTGCAGGCCGCGCGCCAGCAGGTAGTGTGACACCGACAATTCGACCAGGTTGATCGACTGGCCCTTGATGTCCCCAAGCTTCTTGCCAGCGCCCTTGAGCACCACGCCGTCGTTGCCATTGGAGTAGTCACCGACGATCAGTGCAGTGGAGTCCACGCCGCCGGCCGACGGGATGGTCAGCATGT
>JBDSGY010000316.1:0-3292 GCA_039918755.1 Steroidobacteraceae bacterium | reverse complement strand
GATGGCATGAAAACCCAAAATGTCGCTTGGGGAGGCCCAATACGCAAGCTTATCGCTTTTCCTTTAATGAACTCCACGGAGTGACAGGTGTGCAAGGACCCGGAAGTCTCCTTCAGGTCATGGGCTTGGACAGGTGTCGGCAGCATCTGCCTTCTCCCCGGACAGATTCGTGCCGATGCTATCTTTTCACATAAGCTGCGCATGCGACGGATCTCCTACACGATTGCGCCACATTGCCGTCCATTGACGGCGCCGCATTGAACATGTTGAGCCAAAATTGTGCACGGCTTCCTGCTGCATGAATCCGCGCGATGGGCAGACTGGACTGAGCCGGGCACAGTAAGTGTTCGGAACAGTCATCGCTCACATAGGTCTCAAGACACGTGCAAGCGCCTGCCGCCAGATCACCGGCTTTGTCGCACCAGGTTTCGCTTTCGAGCCGGCACCCGCTGTTCGTTGTTGCCGTCGTCGCCGTAACTACACTTGCGGCTTGCCTGCTGTGGCTGCATTTCAACCTGGCGGGCATGGATGGACAGCAATCGCGGGGCACGCCTGACTTCGTGACGCTTGGCGGTCTGGCAATGCTGCTGGTTTCCACCTCGGCCGCCTGGTTCTTTCTGCGTCGCCACCAGCGCCTGGAGACTGACCGCCGGCGGCGCACCTCGCATTACCAGGCTATTTTCGATCAGGCGGAATACAGCGTCCTGGTCGCCGACAGCGCCACGGGACGCATCGTCGAGGCGAACGCCGCCGCCCTCGCGCAACTGCACTACGACGCTGCCGAGTTGTACACCCTGCCAATCAAGTCAGTGCTGCGGGTCCCCGGCGCCGAATCTTCGTTGCTCGACCTGCTGTTGCAGTCCCGCATGCCCGGTCGCGGTTACGAACTGCAGCTGATCGACAAGGCCGGAGGCGCGCTCGACGTGGACGTGAGCTGCGTTCCCGTGCCGATGGAGGACGCGTTCCTGGTGTCCTTTCTTGCGCGTGACCTGTCGGACCGCAAAAAGGCGCAGCAGTTGATGCTGGCCAATCACGAGCGGCTGGACAGGCTCGCCCATCACGACAATCTCACCGGGCTGCCCAACCGCGCGTTCCTCCAGGCACACCTGCCGGCGGCGATCGAACGCAGCCGTGGCGCCGGCGCCATGCTGGCCGTGTTGTTCCTCGACCTCGACCGCTTCAAGCACATCAACGACTCCCGCGGCCACGAGGTTGGCGACAAGCTGCTGCAGGAGATTGCACGGCGCGTGCGCCATGCCGTGCGGCCCGATGATGTCGTCGTGCGCATGGGCGGGGACGAATTCATCGTGGTGCTGGAGCGGGTGACCGGCATCGAGCAGGTTCAGGCCACGGCCGCCCGCATCAACGAGCTGCTGGGCGCGCCCGTAGTCATAGACGGCCGCGCACTGGTGGCCACGGTCAGCATTGGCGTCAGCCTCTGTCCGCGCGACGGCGACAACATGGGCGAGCTGCTCAAGCATTCCGACACCGCCATGTACCACGCGAAGGACAGCGGCAAGAACACCTTCCGCGTGTTCAGTCCACAGCTGGATCGGGCCATCAAACATCGCGTGGCCATCGAGGCCGGCCTGCGTGCGGCGATCAAACTTGACCAGCTCGACGTGCATTACCAGCCCATCATCGACATCCACACGCAGAAGGTCTGTGGTCTGGAGGCGCTGCTGCGCTGGCGCCACCCCTCCCAGGGCTGGATATCGCCGGAGCAGTTCATTTCTGTGGCCGAGGAAACGGGGCTGATCGTGCCCATTGGCGACATGGTGATCCGCCGTGCAATGGAAGATCTGGCGGGATGGCGCAAGCAGAATGCCAGCGTGGTGCCTGTCAGCGTGAACATCTCGGCGGTGCAGCTGGAACGTTCGGACCTGCGACAGACCATCCGCGAAGCGCTTGAACAAAGCGCCATAGCGCCCGCCCTGCTGCAGCTGGAGCTCACCGAAGGCTCGCTGTTCGAGAAGCGTACCGGCGCGTTCCGCGAAGACGAGGTGGAAGGATTGCGCGACCTGGGCGTACAGATCGCCATCGATGACTTCGGCACCGGCTATTCCTCGCTCGCCTATCTCAAGCGCTGGCGCGTGGACTGCCTGAAGATCGATCGCAGCTTCGTGCGTGATATCGTCACCGACATGTCGGATCACGCCATCGTCAGCGCCATCATCGCCATGGCGCGCAACCTCAACATCCAGGTCGTCGCCGAGGGTATCGAGGGCTGGCAGCAGCTCGAGCTGCTGCGTGACATGGGCTGCCACAAGGCGCAGGGCTTTCTCATCGCCCGGCCCGTTCCCGCTGCGGAGGTTATGCGCTTCCTCAGGACCGAGACGTTCGACATGCTCGACAGCGGCACCTACCGCCTCTGGGGGGTGGACGAGCGGTTGCCGGAGACCGGCTAGCGCACCTGGCGACCGAGTGCTGGCGATGGCGGATGCCAGCTCAGTCGATTCTCTTGGTCTTCAGCGTCCAGGCGGGATCGCGACACAACCCGCAGTCCTTGCCCTTGAACATGCGCCCTGCTGCCGCATCGCCGCGCAGCTGCCAGTCAAGCCACTTCACGACCACCTGCGCGGCGGGGCCGCCATTCGGCTCCCAATAGGTGCCGCCATGCCCTTTGTTGATGTTGGCGACTGCCGCCGGCACACGGGTGATGTGGGCGAAGTCATCCATGCCTGCGGCATAGGCGATGTCCTTGTCACCGCCCAGCACATAGAGAATCGGCGTGTGCAGCGTATTCAGCATGCTCTTGTCGCCGGTCATGCCGGCCATCGTAGTGGGCCCGTCCACGAACAGCCCGCTGTTCATCATCACCACGGTGCGCACACGCGGGTCGCGGGCATTGAACATGGCCTGCAGCCCGCCACAACTGAAACCAGACACTGCAATGGCGCGCGGATCGATCTTGCCGTAGTACGCGCTTCCCGCACGGGCGTTCTCTGTCAGCGCCCACGTGATGGCTTCGCCCAGCTGCGCATGCGTGGTGAGCACCGCGTTCGGACCTGCCGGCGGCAGGTTTGCGGGACGCGCGATGGCACCGGGCCCGGTGTAGAACGATCCCGGCACGATGACGAGGTAGCCGTGCGAAGCGACTTCGAGCAGGTGCAGGCGCGTGTGCGCTGCATCGTCAGTGCACGCCCCGTTGCCGAATGCGTATACACCGAGTTTTGTCGTACCCAATGCGGCAAGATTTGCCGGACGGTAGATGACCTGGCCGGGCAGCCTGGCGTCCACCTCCTTCAGCGCGGGAAACCTGCCGGTTCCGGGCGTATCCGGCAGCGTGTTG
>JBDSGY010000315.1:0-7015 GCA_039918755.1 Steroidobacteraceae bacterium | reverse complement strand
CTCGGTCGAGTTGTGCGAGGAATTCCTCGGTCGCATGGCAAGCGTGGGCCTGAAGCGCACTGCCATGTATCCGGTCTATGGCCTGGCGGAAGCGTCGCTCGCAGCCTCGTTCCCGCCGGTCGCCCGTCCATACCGCACACTGCATCTCAACCGCCACCGATTGGGAGTGGGTGATACCGCCGCGGTGCTCGCTGAAGGCGGACGTGATGCGGTCGCGCTCGTGAGTGTCGGCGCGCCAATTCCCGGATGCGAACTGCGCATCGCCCACCACGACGATGCCGCCCTGCCCGGCGGCCGCATCGGCCACATCCTGATCCGCGGCGACAACGTGACGCATGGCTATTTCGAGGATCCGGAGGTCAACGCCGCCACGTTCACCAGCGATGGCTGGCTGCGCACGGGCGACCTGGGCTTCCTGCATGACGACGAGCTCTACATCACCGGTCGCGCCAAGGAAATCATCTTCGTCAACGGCCAGAACTATTATCCGCATGATCTGGAAGCGATCGCGCAGGCGGCGCCTGACATGGAACTGGGCAAGGTGGTCGTGGCGGGCGTGCGTCCGCCGGGAGCGGAAACGGACCAGCTCACGGTATTCGTCCTGCATCGCGGTGATCTGGCGGAATTTCCCGCGCTGGCCACCGAGATCGGCCGCCTCATCAACGAACGTGCCGGGCTGGAAGTGGCGCAGGTGGTGCCGGTGAAGCGCATCCCCAAGACCACCAGCGGCAAGATCCAGCGGCATCTGCTGGAACAGCAGCTGCTCGATGGCGAATTTACCGCCGACCTGGCTGAAGTCAGCAAGCACACGGGCGGACTGCAGCCCGGCGTGAGCACGGCGGCGGACAGTGTTGAATCACGCCTGCTCCGCATCTGCAATGCCGTGCTCACGACGCGCCAGGTCGGACCGGACGACAACCTGTTCGAGATCGGCGCCAGTTCGCTGAAGCTCATCGAGATCCACGAACAGATCGACCGTGACTATCCGAACCAGGTGGATCTCACGGAATTGTTCGATCACCCGACGGTGGCCGAACTCGCGCGGCACCTTTCGGCCAAGCTGGCTCAGTCGGCGTAAATGCTGCGCCGGAGCTTCCAGCGCCGATGGCCCCAGGTCCAGTCAGCGGGCGCGGCGCGGATCTCCTGCTCCACCAGGCGCGCATAGCGCAAGGTGAATTCGCCCGGCGCAAGCGCCTCGGCGGCACCCGCCAATGGCATGAATTCGACCTCGTAATGACCGCGGCGCAGGCGCCGCAGGGCGACGAACACGGCGGCGTAACGCATGGCTCGCGCCATCTGTTCCGGCCCCATGTAGAACGCCGTATCGCGTCCGAGGAAATCCACCCAGTGCTGATGATCACTGGTGGTGGGCTCCTGATCGGCCAGCATGGCGATGCCACGCACGATGTGCCGGCGCTGCAGCAGGTCCGCCAGCAGTTCCTTTGCGGGGACCAGGTGCGCGCCGAACCGCGTGCGGATCGCATTCATCGCCTGGTTCACCGACGGGCTCTTGATCGGCTTGTAACCCACGTCCAGCGGATAGCCGAGCTGCAGCGCCATCGCCTGCAACACCCATTCCCAGTTGGCCTGATGGGCCGCCACGAGCAGCACCGGCCTGCCCTGCGCCAGCAGGCCCTGCGGCAGCTCGATGTTGCGCACCTCGACATGCGCCAGGAACGCGGCGGGCGACAGGCGAGCGCTGCAGATCACTTCTGCAATCATCTGACCAAGCTGCCGGTAATGGTCGCGCGCGATGCGCCGCACGGCCGCTGCGTCCAGGGCGGGGAAACAGGCGCGGATATTGGCCAGTACCACCGGCAGGCGCATCCGCGCCACCCGCAGTGCCAGCCACGCCAGTGCCCCGCACCCCGCATACAGGATGGGCAGCGGCACGAGCGAGAGCACGCGCAGCCAGACTGGCTGCAGCGGTGCGGAAGCGGTCGGGGCGGTCATTGGCCGGGAATATTAGATGTTATCCTTGCAGGGCTTCCAGCAAAGCATCCCAACAACGTCAACTTGCGGAATCGATGCCATGAATGAAATTCAACTCCTGATCGGTGGTTCGGAACAGGCTGCCAAGGGCGGCGCAACCTTCGAACGCAAGAGTCCGATTACCGGCCTTGTCGTTTCACGGTCTGCCGCGGCGTCTGCCGACGATGCCCGGGCCGCCTGCGACGCTGCGGCCAAGGCGTTTCCCGCCTGGTCGGCCCAGGGACCCAACGCGCGCCGCAAACTGCTGATGGAGGCGGCGGCCAAGATTCGCGCGCACAGTGCGGATTTCTCGCGCCTCTGCGTGGAAGAGACCGGTGCCATCGGTATCTGGGGGCATTTCAACACCGGCTTCGCCGCCAACATCCTCGAAGAAGCGGCCGCGATGACCACCCAGATCACGGGTGAAACCCTGCCTTCCGATCACGCCGGCACCATTGCCATGGGCATGCGACAGGCGGCCGGTGTCTGCGTCGGCATGGCGCCCTGGAACGCACCGGTGATCCTCGGTGTGCGCGCCATCGCCATGCCGCTGGCCTGCGGCAACACCGTGGTGCTCAAAGCCTCGGAACTGTGCCCCGGCGTGCATCGCCTGATCGTCGACGCCTTTGTGGAAGCCGGCTTTCCGGCCGGCGTGGTGAACTTTGTGGCGCACTCGGCCGCCGACGCTCCCGCGGTGGTGGAAGCGCTGATCGCGCACCCTGCAGTGAAACGCGTGAACTTCACTGGCTCCAGCCGCGTGGGTCGCATCGTCGGCGAACTGTCGGGCAAGCACCTCAAACCCTGCCTGCTCGAACTCGGCGGCAAGGCGCCGCTGCTGGTGCTGGAAGATGCCGATCTGGACGAAGCCGTTGCAGCCGCTGCCTTCGGTGCCTTCATGCACCAGGGCCAGATCTGCATGTCGACCGAACGCATCATCGTGGTCGACAAGATCGCCGATCAGTTCATGCAGAAATTCGTCGCCAAGGTGAAGACATTGCAGGTGGGCGATCCGACCAAGGGGAAGTTTCCGATTGGCGCCTGCGTGGACGTGAAGACCGTCGACCACGTGAAAGCGCTGATCGCGGACGCCACGACGCACGGTGGCAAGGTGGCCACCGGCGGCACCGGCACCGGCGGTGCCTTTTTCGAGCCCACCGTGGTTGATGGCGTGCAGAAGGGCATGCGCATCTATGGTGAGGAATCCTTCGGCCCCATCGTGGGCGTCCTGCGGGCACGTGACACCGACCATGCCGTGGAACTGGCCAACGACTGCGAGTACGGACTGTCTGCCGCGGTGTTCAGTCGCGACATCAACACCGCATTCTCGGTGGCCCAGCGCATCGATTCGGGAATCTGTCATATCAACAGCCCCACCGTGCAGGATGAGGCGCAGATGCCCTTTGGCGGCACCAAGTCCAGTGGCATGGGCCGCTTCGGCGGCAAGGCCGGCATCGCGGAATTCACCGACCTGCGCTGGATCAGCATCTCCACGAAGCCGCGCCACTACCCGATCTGACGGGCTTTCAGGGAGCGTTCAGGGGTGCGTTTGCTACAATGCCCCCTGACGTCTTTGCACTGGTTCTCAAGCCCTGGAGTCAATCGTCCATGTCTGTGTATCGCACTGCCCCCCTGCTCGCGCTTGCTGCCGCGTTCGCCGTTCCTGCTTTCGCTGCGGGCGCCAAGGCGGATATCGAAAACGGCAAGACCATCTTTGCCCAGCGTTGCGGCATCTGCCATGCGGTCAGCAACGAACCGGGTGGCCCGATCGTGGGACCGAACATGATTGGCCTGATCGGCCGCAAGGCGGCCACCGTGCCGGGCTTCACCATGTATTCGCCCGCACTGAAAAAATATGGCGTCACCTGGAATGCCAAGTCGCTGGATACCTTCCTGGTGAATCCGATGACTGTCGTGCCGGGCACCACCATGCCGATGATGCTGCCTGACCCGAAGGAGCGTGGCGACGTGATCGGTTACCTGTCCACACTCAAGGCTGGCAAGTAACAGCCCTGCGTTGACCCGCTGCCGGATGCAGTGGGTCAGCGCGACCAGCACTCATCGGCATTGCCGGTGCCGGTGATCGTGCGCGCTCCAGCCTGATTCATCCTCAGTGCGCCGCAAGCCGTATCCCGCGTGGCCTGCGCACCGACTGGTGTAGCCACCACCCGGTAAGTGCTCCGCGACAGCGTATTCGCCGTGATGGTATAGCGCGTGTTCAGGCTGCCCTCCGTCTGGCAGTTGAGCGCGAGCGTGGCACCGGCGTAGGTAAGATTGGTGGTGTAGTACCGCTCCAGGAATTGCGTTGCTTCAGACACGCAGGCCCTCGCCGCCGCGCGGTTCGTGCGCGTCGTGTAACTGGTATACGCGGGCACCGCGATCGCAGACAGGATGCCAACAATCGTCACCACGATCATCAGCTCGATGAGCGTAAAACCGGCCTGCCTGCTGACGCGTGCATTCATGATCGTTCGTCCTTTAATTTCGGATCTCGCGCCAGCTCAGGCGACGCGAATCCACTGAAGAGCCCTGGGTGCGGATAGTCCGGGTGGTGCCGTCGTCCAGGGATACCTGCATCACGTTTTCCACGAAGATTGGCGCGTTCGGGCTGCTGTCGAACCCGATGCCCGAGACGATCTTGAGCACGCTGCTGACGCTCAGCTTGTCCGTATCGTTGAACAGGCCGTCACCGTTGAGATCGAAGAAGGTCTGCTCGAGGCGGCCGCCGGTGAACGGGTTGATCGCCATGATGAAGCCCTTGCCACTGGGCCTGCACACATCCGTGCTGTCCGGAATGCGGCTCGTGCCAAGCAGCGCGCCACCCTGGAACTGGTTCGGCACCACCATGCGTTCGCCGGTGGTCGGCAGATCCAGGTACCAGCCGAGCTTGCCGGCCAGTTCACCCGTGGTGCCAGCGCTGATGGTGCGGACAGTGAAACCGGATGCAGTTGCCTGGTCTATGACACTGCGCTGCACGAGGTTCGTACGAGTCGGCACGGCGCCGGTATCCTCGATGCCATACCAGGACTGGACCTGCGTATCCGTTGGATCCGTGTCGGTCAGGTATTTCCCGGTACCGAAGAACACCCAGGTCTTGCTCGTTGCGGGATCCTTGCCCGCCAGCGGGGCCGCCGTGATGGGCTGCGCAACGTTGGAAGGATCGACGGCGCTGAAGATCGTGCTGACCACCGGCGACCCGCCCAGATTGGAGATCTTCAGCAGCCGGCCCTTCAGGTCGCCTGCATAGACCACATCCGCAAACCGGTCGCCGTTGGAATCGCGCGCCAGCACCGCAGAGAGGCCATTGCTGCCCGCGCCGCCGGCGTCGACTGTCGTCACCGCGCCCGTGATGACATTGATGGCGACAAGCTGCGCCTTGTCTGACGTGCTTTCCGGACCATTGCCGATCAGCACTTTCCAGACGCCGCTTGCAGTCTGGGCAATGACGGGCTTGCCGATGTTCTTGCCCAGCACTCCGCCGCCGATATCCGCATCATCCTTGTCCCACAACAAGGTGATGCCGGCGGCCGTAGGTGTCGTCACGTCCAGGGCAAACACGCCTGGTCCACCGCGACCCATCGTACCGACGAGGATGGTTCGCCAGCTGGAAGTGCCCGTGTCGTAGACATCGGCGATCGCGATATCGCCATCGACAAAGTATTTGTGCGCGTAGGTCGGCGACGCGTAGGTGGCGAGGCCATTGGCGATGGCCGTCTTCGGCACGAAGGCGAAGACCTCCTGCCCGGTGTCCGCGTTGAAGGCATGCAGCATGCCGTCGTTCGCGCCCACCCAGATGATGCCCGTGCGCGCCGACTGGGCTGCGGCGAATGCCTGATAGGCGCTGGCGCCGGGAAAACCCATCGCGGCGTTGTAAAGGCTGGGATTGGGTTTGGACACGAACACCGGCGTGGAGTTGACGATGTCGCCCAGCAAGCCTTTCACGCGCGTGCGGTAGATGCCGCCTGCCGCGGATTCTTCCCTGGCCTGTTCACCACGGATGTAGTTGACCACGTTGGCCGACCCCATTGCCGTCTGCTGCGTCGGGGTGAGATTGGCGTAAGTGAAATTCACCAGCGTGTTGTTCGCAGGATCGTGTGTCTTGATGATGCGGCTGGCCCAGTTCGCCGGCGCCAGCGACGAGGTAAGGCTGGCCGTCCACACCGGCGAAGCCGACAGCGAACCGTTGGCGGCCACGGCGAAGGACTTCAGTTCACCGCTCCAGGAGCTGCCGAACTGGGCCTGGAACGTGCGGGTGTCGGTATCGAGGCGCGTCGAATTGGCGGCCAGCGAGCTGGAACTGCCACCGGACTGCGCCGAGATTCTGGCAAAGGCGCGCGTCAACGAGGTGACCATGCTCTGCGGATCGGCAACGGTGAAATAGTTGTCCGGGCGCGGCTGGCCGCCCACCGTATCGCCGGAAGTGGTCCACCAGGAATTGGGAATGCTGCCGGCGGTCGCCGTGACCGGGTTGAAGGCCGTGCCGTCGGGGATGTTCAGCCCGCCGAACTTCGCCGCCAGGTAGTACTGGTTGTTGGGTACGTAGGTTTCGAATTCCAGCACGTCGAGCCAGTACGTCTGCACGTTCTGCCCGCGCGGCTGGCTTGGGAGGTTGGCGATGTCCGGACGGATGTCTTCCGTCGCTGCGTGATAGGCCAGACCCGCGATCAGGTTGCTCGCGCCGTCGCCGAAAGAACTGTACTGGTTGCTGTTCAGCGCCTGCACCTTGTTGCGCTTCACGTTGGCATCCACGGTGGTGTCGCCCGTCACCGCCGCGGGCTTGCCGCCACTGGGCGAGTGGCCGGAACTGGCATCCGTGGTGGAACCAGGAACGTTCTGGTCCCAGCTGCTGTTGACGTCGCCGATGCCCAGAATGAAGTTGTTCTGGCACGAGTACTGGACCGGATCATTCCAGGTGGAAACCATCGGGAAACTGTCGATCAGTCGCGTCTTGTTGGCATCACCCGTGGATGGCATCCAGGCTGACACGTTGCCCTGGTTCTTCAGGTAGCGCAGCGCGGCGTAGTACAACTCGCTGACCGGATCGCGG
>JBDSGY010000314.1:0-5868 GCA_039918755.1 Steroidobacteraceae bacterium | reverse complement strand
GTGATCAGGGACTCCGACCAGATCAACGTGCGCCTGGCCGACGGACGGACATCGGCGGCGCGCGTGGTCGGGCGCGACCCGGACACCGATCTCGCGGTATTGAAGATCGATCTCCCGAAGCTGCCGGTGATGGCGCTGGGACGCTCCGATCGAGTCGCGGTTGGCGATGTGGTGCTCGCCATCGGCAATCCACTTGAGCTGCTGCAGACGGTTACCCATGGCATCGTCAGTGCCACCGGCCGCACCGGACTAGGCGTGGCATTGCTGGAGAACTTCATCCAGACCGATGCCGCCATCAACGAGGGCAACTCCGGCGGCGCGCTGGTCAACACGCGTGGCGAACTGATCGGCATCAACACTGCGGTGCTCGGCAAGAACCAGGGCGCAGAAGGCCTCGGCGTCGCCATCCCCGTGGACCTGGTGCGCGGCGTGATGCGCGAAATCCTGCAGCACGGCCGCGTGATCCGGGGCTGGATCGGCATCGAACCGATGGATATTCCCGCAGACTTTCCCGTCGAGGTGCTGCGGCAGAATGGGGTGGCGCATGCCGGTGTCGCATTGCGCAGCGTCACGCCGGATTCACCGGCACAGCAGGTCGGGCTGATGCGCCTGGACCTGATCGAATCCATCGACGGCCAGCGCGTGCGCAGCGCCAGGGATGCGCTGGCCCGCATCGCCAGTCGCAAACCCGGCGCCACCGTGAAGATCACTGGCATGCGCCGCCAGCAGACCTTCACGCTGGATATCAAGGTGATCGAGACCCCGGTCCAATCCGGGAAGTAGGCCGAGAGCGTTACCTGGGCAGGCGCCGGATCTCTGCGCCCAGCTGCGAGAACTTTTCCTCGATCGATTCGTAGCCGCGATCGATATGGTAAATGCGGTCGATCTCGGTGCGGCCTTCGGCGACGAGGCCTGCGATCACGAGACTGGCGGAAGCACGCAGGTCGGTGGCCATCACCGGCGCGGCGGTCAGGCGCTGCACGCCCTTGATGATGGCGGTATTGCCTTCCAGCCGTATCTCCGCGCCCAAACGCCGCATTTCGAGCATGTGCATGAAGCGGTTCTCGAAAATCGTCTCGATGATGGTGCCGACACCATCTGCCACGCAGTCGATCGCGGCGAACTGCGCCTGCATGTCGGTGGGGAACGCCGGATATGGCGCAGTGCGCACATCCACCGAGCGCGGGCGCTTGCCTTGCATGTCGAGCTCGATCCAGTCCGCTCCGGTGCGCACCTGTGCGCCCGCTTCCTGCAGCTTGTGCAGGACGGCGTCCAGATGCTCCGGCCGCGTGTTGCGCGCCATGACGCGACCACCGGTGATTGCGCCGGCCACCAGAAAAGTGCCCGTTTCGATGCGATCCGGCTGCACTTCATAGTGCGCACCATGCAGGCGCTGCACGCCCTCGATCACGATGCGGTCCGTGCCCGCGCCGCGGATCTTGGCGCCCATGGCGATCAGGAAGTTCGCAAGATCCACCACTTCTGGCTCACGTGCCGCATTTTCCAGCACGGTCTCACCGTCTGCCAGCACTGCCGCGGTCATGAGGTTTTCGGTGCCAGTCACCGTCACCGTATCCAGCACCAGGTGCGTGCCTCGCAGACGGCCGGCGCGGGCGCGGATATAGCCATTCTCTATATGGATCTCGGCACCCATGGCCTGCAGGCCGGCGACATGGATGTTCACCGGCCTTGCGCCGATGGCACAGCCACCAGGCAGTGACACGTCGGCCTGGCCGAAGCGCGCAAGCAAGGGTCCCAGTACCAGTATGGACGCGCGCATCGTCTTGACGAGCTCATAAGGCGCGATGAAATCATGGATGCCCCGTGGATCCACCTCCACCCGATTGCGCTCGCCCACGGTCACCGCCACACCCATGCGCCCCAGCAGCTGGATCATGGTGGTGACGTCCTGCAGATGCGGGACATTGCCGATGGAGACCGGTTCCTCTGCAAGGAGTGTCGCTGCCAGAATCGGCAGTGCCGCATTCTTGGCGCCCGAGATCCGCACTTCTCCATCCAGGCGATGTCCGCCCGTGATCAGCAGCTTGTCCATGGCGTCAGTGGCTCCGCGCCGCAAGCTCATCGGGAGTCAGTGTTTCCAGCTGCAGGGCGTGGATCTCGCCGCCCATGCGATCGCCCAATGCCTTGTAGACCAGCTGGTGCCGCTGCAGCGGACGCTTGCCGGCAAAATCCGGACTCACCACCGTGGCTTCGAAGTGCACGTTGTCGCCTGATTTCACGCGGGCCGTCGACCCGGGCAGCGCAGCGTGGATCAGTTCTTCAATCTGTTTCGGATTCATTGATGGCCTGTGTGGCGGGAGGGCGCGCCGGCGTGGGGGCTGGCGGGGAAAGCGCGCAGTTTAAGCTATGATCCCGTTAACTTCTGCCTGCAGATAACCAACCACTGATTGCCATGAACAGCCCGCGTAGCAACACCGCGCTGATTGCCGCCGGGCGGCGGGCCCTGGGCATCGAGGCCCGGGCCATCATTGCCCTGCAGGATCGCGTGGATGCGAGTTTTGCCAGTGCCTGCGAACTGTGCCTGGCCGTCAGCGGCCGCGTGGTGGTCACCGGGCTTGGCAAATCCGGACACATCGCGCACAAGATCGCGGCCACTCTGGCCAGCACCGGCACGCCAGCCCAGTTCCTGCATGCGGCCGACGCCAGCCATGGCGATCTGGGCATGGTCGCCACCGGAGACGCCGTGCTGGCAATTTCATATTCCGGCGAGACGCCCGAACTGCTGCAGCTGCTGCCGCATCTGCGGCGGCTCGAGGTGCCGGTGGTCGCGATGACGGGCAGCGCGGCTTCCACCCTGGCGCGTGCGGCCACCGTGCATCTTGACGTGAGCGTCAGCGAGGAAGCCTGCCCGCTGAACCTGGCGCCCACCGCAAGCACCACCGCCGCGCTTGCGATGGGCGATGCTCTGGCCACTGCGCTGCTCGAGGCACGCGGCTTCACCACCGATGATTTCGCCCGCTCCCATCCGGGCGGCGTGCTGGGCCGCAAGCTGCTGCTGCACGTCAGCGACGTCATGCGGCGTGATGCAGACCTGCCGCACGTTGCCGCCACGGTGTCACTGGAACACGGCCTGGTAGAGATGAGCCGCAAGGGCCTGGGCCTCACTGCAGTCACCGATGCCGCCGGCGTCCTGTGCGGCGTATTCACCGACGGAGACCTGCGCCGCGCGCTGGATCGCGGCGTGGATCTGCGCAGCACCAACATCGATGCGGTGATGACGCGCCATCCGCGCACCATCCAGCCCGAGCACCTGGCGGTCGACGCCGTCAACACGATGCAGGAACATCGCGTTACCGCGCTGCTGGTTGTCGATGCACATCACCGGCTGGTGGGCGCGCTGAATATCCACGATCTGCTGCGCGCCGGAGTGATGTAATGCAAAAGCCTCCTGCCCGCCTGACCACGCGCATCGCCCGTCGGCTGGAACTGCTGATCCTCGACGTGGACGGCGTGCTCACCGATGGCACCCTGTGGTTCGGTGCGCGCGGCGAACAGCTGAAAGGCTTCAACGTGCGCGACGGCCATGGCATCAAGCTGCTCGCCTCCACCGGCGTGCAGGTTGCCGTGATCTCAGGCCGCAGTTCGACCGCGGTCAACGCGCGTTGCCGCGAACTGGGCATCCGCCAGCTGCAGCAGGGAGTGACGGACAAGAGCGTGGCGCTGGACAAGCTGCTGCGGCGCAATTCACTGCTTGAATCGCAGGTGGCCTGCGTGGGTGACGACACCACTGATATTCCGCTGTTCGTGCGCGTGGCCTTCGCCGTTGCCGTGCGCGATGCCCATCCGCTCGCGGCGCGCGCGGCACATTGCCGCACCACCCTGCCAGGTGGTCACGGGGCCGTGCGTGAAGTCTGCGACTGGCTGCTCGCGGCGAGAAGCGGCGCATGAAGAAGTCGTATCTGCTGGGGGCAGTCTTTGTGATTCTGGTGGCAGGCCTCGCGGCGTGGCTGGCTGGCGTGGGCCGATCGTCCGCCCCGGTGGTCAGTGCAGCCGCTGACAGCACGGACTCGGCGTACGACTATGACGCGCGCGATGTAGTCGTGCGCCAGATGGGACCCGACGGCAGCCTGCAATATGAGGTCGAGGCGAAACAGGTCACGCAGCAGCCGCGCAACGGGCGGATCTCGGCCAGCAATCTGGTGATGCACCACGACCCCGCGGGCACCACTGCCGGCGGACCGCGCCGCTGGACGCTCACCGCCGACCGCGCCGATCTGCCGGAACAAGGCGATGTCGTCTCGCTGCAGGGCAAGGTACGCGCGCAGGGTCGGCTCGAGGAAGCGCAGGCCCCGGTGTCTCTGGTTACCGAGCAACTGGACTACAACCTCACCGCCCAGAGTCTGGCCAGTGACCAGGCCGTGCAGATGACCTGGGCGGGCGGCACCATCCGTGGGCGCAAGCTGCGGGCGAATATCAAGAGTGGCGACGTGTCGCTAGAATCGGAGGTCCATGGCACCCTTGCACCCTGACCGCCGTTGGCGCGGAAATCTACGCGCATTGCTCGCAGCAACCGCCCTCGTGGCGCTGTTGCCGGGGCATGCGGCCAATGCTGACCGCAGTGGCATCGTGATCGACGGCAAGAACCTGAAGCTGAACCTCAATGCAGGCACCAGGTCGCTGGACGACCTGACGCTGCGCCAGGGCAGCACGCTCATTCGCGCCAGGCAAGGCAGCGGACGGGAAGACGGAGCGGATGACAGCACCTGGGACGTGAAGGGCGAAGTGCACATCGAATTCAATGGCGCCGTGCTGGACGCCGATGCGGCCACGGTGAAGTTCGTCGACAACCGCCTGAAAAGCGTGCATGTGCAGGGCGGGCCATCACGCTTCTCCCATCCGCTGAAAACCGGCGACCGGGTGGTGAAGGGTCGTGCCGCCGTCATCGATTACGACACCGCGACGGCGCTGGTGCAGTTCAGTGGCGGCACGCAGTTCGAAGATGGCCGCAACCAGATCACCACCGAGAAGCTCACGTACAACATCAGCGACAGCTCGGTGTCCACCAGCCAGAGCCGCTCGCAGGCCGTCATACAGCCAGGCTCGCGGGTGCCCACACCAAAGACTCCGGATCGGAAGACGGCCCAATGACCCAGTCCGTACTGCGCGCCTCCCATCTGCGCAAGAGTTACCGCGGCCGCTGCGTCGTCGAGGATCTCTCGCTGCAGGTGGAATCCGGCGAAATCGTCGGCCTGCTCGGTCCCAACGGCGCCGGTAAGACCACGTCGTTCTACATGATCGTCGGGCTGGTGAGCGCTGATGCAGGCAGCATCACGCTGAATGACGCCGACATCACCGGCCTGCCCATGCACCAGCGCGCGCGGCTGGGACTCGGCTACCTGCCGCAGGAAGCCTCGGTGTTCCGCCGGCTGTCGGTGGAGCACAACATCCTGGCGATCCTCGAAACCCGCTCGGACCTCGACGCCGCGGGGCGCAGTGGGGAGCTGGAACAGATTCTGGAAGAACTGCGTATTGGTCACGTGCGCAAAAGCCTGGGCATGGCATTGTCGGGTGGTGAACGACGCCGCGTCGAAATTGCCCGTGCACTGGCTGCCTCGCCACGCTTCATCCTGCTGGACGAGCCGTTTGCCGGCGTCGACCCGATTTCAGTGATCGACATCCAGAAAATCGTCACCGATCTCGCCGCACGCGGCATCGGCGTGCTGATCACGGATCACAACGTGCGCGAAACCCTCGGCGTCTGCAACCGTGCGTGCATCGTGGATCGTGGCACCGTGATTGCGTCCGGAAACGCCACCGAGATCCTTGCCAACGAGCGGGTTCGCGAAGTGTATCTGGGCCAGAATTTCCGCATGTAATGATGTTAAAAGCTTCCCTGCAGCTTCGCCT
>JBDSGY010000313.1:0-3030 GCA_039918755.1 Steroidobacteraceae bacterium | reverse complement strand
ATGGATAACGTGCATCAGGGCGCAGGTCGGAAACACGGCAGCCGGCGCCAGGCCCGACAGCGTCCAGCGGCAATCCGTGACGTAGCGTTGCACCTGCGTGATCAGGAGGTGCCAGCCCACCATGACGTAAGCCGCAGCCGCGGGGCTGGTGCAACTGCAGCATGGCGCCAGCCAGGCGTGTCGCCACGCTACGCGCTACGCAATGCGGAAAGCTTGCTTTGCGTTTCTTCAGCATCGGCAACTTTCGGCAGATCCGGTGACCGGCTCATCGCAAGCGTGCGGACCAGTTCGGCAAATTCCGCCGGGGGCAGTGCCGGACTGCAGTAGAAACCCTGATACTGATCGCAGCCCATGGCCTTCAACGCCTGCAGTTGGGCTTCGGTTTCCACGCCTTCGGCGACGACCTTCAATCGCAACCCGTGCGCGAGCGAGATGATGGCCTGCACGATGGAAGCATCATCGGGGCGGACGTCCATCTCTGCCACGAACGTCCTGTCGATCTTCAGTTTGTCTATCGGGAACCGGCGCAGGTAGCTCATGCTGGAGTATCCGGTGCCGAAATCGTCGACAGAGACGAGCACTCCCATTTCGCTCAACGCCTCGAGTACGGCGATGGATTCCTCCGGGTTGCTCATCACGCAACTCTCAGTCAGCTCCAGTTCGAGATGGCGCGCGTGCAGTCCGGCACCCTGCAGCGCTTCGCGAACGCAATCTATCAAGCCAGGCTGGTGAAACTGCACCGCGGAAATATTGACGGCTACGCGCAGCGACGGCAGGCCCTGGTCACGCCATGCCTTCGCCTGCAGACACGCCTGCTGGAGCACCCAGGCGCCGATCAGGCCAATCTGCCCGGTCTCTTCGGCAACTGGAATGAATTCGGCGGGCGGGACCAGTCCGCGCTGCGGGTGCCGCCAGCGCAGCAGCGCCTCTGCGCTGCGCACGGAACCGGCTGCGATGTCGACTTTCGGTTGATAGTGGATCTCGAGTTGTCCAGCCTTGAGCGCTTGGTGCAGGTCGCTTTCGATCCGCAAACGGTATTGCGCCGTGCCGCTCAGGTCGGCGGAGAACTGCTGCATGCAGTTGCCACGCTGCTTGGCGCAGTACATGGCGGCGTCTGCGTTGGCCAGCAGTGCCTCCATGCGTTCGCCGTCGCGGGGATAGACGGCGACACCGAAGCTCGCGGAAATGTGGATATCGACGCCGTCGATCTGCATCGGTGGTGCAAGTGCTTCGAGCGCCCTTCGGCAGACCCCTTCCGCATCGGCCTCGCTGGCAGGGGGGCTGAGAATGAACACGAATTCATCGCCGCCCTGACGGGCGAGGGTATCTCCCTTGCGCACGACACCGGCCAGTCGTCGGGCAACCTCCTGCAGAAACAGGTCGCCCGCGTGATGTCCCATGGAGTCATTGACCAGTTTGAAGCGGTCCAGGTCACACACCAGCACGGCGAATCGCTGCTCGCTGCGCAGCGCATGCGCCATGGACTGCTTCAGGCGATCATCCAGCAAGGTCCGGTTGGGAAGGCCGGTGAGCGAGTCGTGCGTTGCCATGTGGCGCAACTGCTGGTTGGCGGCTTCAAGCCCCCTGGTGCGCGCCGCCACCACCTTTTCGAGAGATGCGACCTGGTTGCGGATCATGCGCTCGTTATGCCACTTCTGGCAAAGCGCGCTGGCGCACTGCTGGACTTCGATCGGCTCGAACGGCTTGCGCAGCACGAGCAGCTTGTCAGAGTGGTTCAGGCGCTCCATCACTTCGGTCCATTCGTGGTCGGAATGAGCCGAGCAGATGACCACCTGGATGTCCGGGTCAGCCTTCCACAGGTGTTCGATGGTCTGCAGACCATCCCACCCCGGTGGCATCCGCATGTCGACGAAGGCAAGCGCGTAGGGTCGCCCCGCGCGCAATGCGGCCTCCGCTTTCTGTACGCCAGACTGGCCTTGATACGCCGAGTCGAGTTCGAACCGAGGCGTGGCGGATGCCGTGGCGGTGCCAAGCAGTTCGGACTCGAGCACGGCAAGTGCGTCCTGGCCGGCAAGATCGGTCCCGATGAGCACCTTGCGGAAGTCGTCATGGATCGCTTCGTTGTCGTCGATGACGAGGACGCGGCGGTTGATGGCAACGAGCCCTACATGAGTGCCGGTTGCGCGGCTGGGGGGGATCTCAGTCATGGTGCCGTTCCGCTGTGCCGAGGGGCAAAGTAAGCAGGAAGGTCGCACCCCGGTTCGGACCATCGCTGAGCGCCTGCAGGGATCCTCCCAGTTCCGCCGCCGCGAGCGCCGCGCTGTGCAGGCCGAACCCATGGCCAGACTTGCGCGTCGTGAAGCCGTGGCTGAAGAGCCGGCTCATGACTTCCGGTGCGATGCCCACGCCATTGTCGACCACGGCTATGCGCACACCTTCCGGCACGGCTTCGATGCGGACGACTATCCGCTTGTCGTCGTGACCTGACTCATCGCAGGCGTACTTGGCATTGCGGAGCAGATTGACCAGGATCTGCAGCACCTTGTGCTTGTCTACGGTGATTTCCGGCCGGTCCCGATAGTCGCGCTGCAACGCAACGTGATGCCGCGTCAGGGCGCCGCTATTCATCCGGATGCTGTCCTCGACCAGGTTCTCCACGCAGAGGGTCTCGAGCACGCCGCAGCGCTTGGCGTAATCCTGCTGCATCGTGACCGCTTCCTTGACGTGGTCGAGGTTTGCGCGCAGGTCCGCCAGTTCCTTCAGCAATGAATCGCGCTCGGCCTGCAGCTGTACGGCGAGCGCGGTGAGGTAGGCCGGGACCTTCAGGCCGCGCGGATCCTGTTCCATGAACTGCGCGATGTTCCCCTTGTGCTGGTTCAAAAGCGCGGCCACGTCACCGAGACGGGCACCCTTGCTGTTCTTCAGGCGATCGGATGCAATGCTCGCCGATACATTGATGCTGTTGAGCACATTGCCGACGTTGTGGAGCACGTTGGTGGCGACTTCCGCCATGCCGGCGTGGCGCGACGACTCGACCAGCGCCTTCTGGACGCGCTCCATCTCCGCTTC
>JBDSGY010000312.1:0-2628 GCA_039918755.1 Steroidobacteraceae bacterium | reverse complement strand
CGCCAGGAAGTCCGATGTCGCGCGTGGCGCGCTGCAGATCGGCCATCGAGTCCACGGCTTGGGTGCGGTTGGTGGGAATGCGCAGCTGGGCGAACAGCTGCTTTTCGAGAAGACGGTCCTGCGCCGTGGCCAGCGCAATGCGCGGCGGGGCGATGCGGATGCGGGATTCCAGCTGGTCGAGCGACTCGGCCGGCACGTTTTCCCAATCGAAGGTGACCACGCTGCAGCGACCGGCCAGTTCATCCAGCAGCGCAGGATCGGTGAAGCTGCCGAACAGGGAAGGCGCCACCTGATGGGCCGGCGTGCCGGCTTCGCGATCCAGGAACAGGAAATCCAGGCCCAGTGGATAACCCGCCAGCGCCAGCATGCGTCCGAGCTGGCCGGCGCCCAGAACGCCAATGGTCATGTGGGATCGCGCGGATCGGGCTGCGCCAGCACGGCGTCGGTCTGCGACTTGCGATAGGCCGTCAGCGCCGTGGCGACCTCAGGGTCATGCAAGGCAACGATGGCGGCGGCAAACAACGCTGCGTTGGCGGCGCCTGCCGCACCGATGGCGAAGGTGGCCACGGGGACGCCCTTCGGCATCTGCACGATCGACAGCAGGGAATCCATGCCGTTGAGTGCCTTCGACTGCACCGGCACACCGAGCACCGGGATACGCGTCTTGGCGGCGGTCATGCCGGGCAGATGCGCGGCGCCACCCGCGCCCGCGATGATCGCGGCCAGGCCACGGCCCTCGGCCCGCTCGGCGTATTCGAAAAGCAGGTCGGGCGTGCGATGCGCCGAAACGACCTGCACCTCATGCGGCACACCGAGCTGTTCCAGCAGTTGCGCAGCAGGCTGCAGTGTTTCCCAGTCGGACCGGGAACCCATGATGATGCCGACCAGCGGTTTCATCTGCGCAGTCTAGCACGCATGTTCTGCGCCTCAGTCTGTGCGGACATCGCCGCCTCCAGCGCATCCATGTCGATCTCGCGCATCAATTTGCCGAGGTATTGATACTGGCGTGCCAGCGCGCCGTGACCACGCAGGCGCCGCGCTTCGGTGATGGCATCGCGCAGCGCATCGGTGAGTGGCAACTGCGCCACGTCTTCCGGGCGCATCTGTGTAAGCGTCTCACCCATCTTCTGTGCCGCAAGGGCGGCCCGCTTGCGCGAGCTCTTGCTGGGTGGCCGATCCTGTTCAACGTCTTCGAATTCAGTCATGCCGTACAATTATGGACTATGTCCCAGGCTGTCGACGCATCCCGTATCCAGGAACTTCGCGATATCGTGTCCTTTGCCCTGGGCGAAGCGCGGGCCGCGGGTGCCTCCCAGGCCGAAGCCGACGTGAGTCTGCAGCAGGGCCTCAACGTCACCGTGCGGCTGGGGGAAGTCGAAACCATCGAATACCAGCGGGACCGGGGCCTAGGGATAACCGTCTATTTCAACGGCGCCAAGGGCTCGGTCAGCAGCGCTGACCTGCGGCCCGAGTCGGTGCGCGCGATGGTCACGAAGGCCTGCTCGATCGCCCGCCACACCGCCCGGGACGAATTCGCGGGGCTGGCAGATGCCGCGGACATGGCGCAGAGCGTGCCGGATCTGGATCTCTACCATCCCTGGGAACTGACGCCGGACATGGCCATCGAGATGGCGCGGGCCTGCGAAGCGGCTGGCAGGGCGGTCGATCCCCGGCTGACGAATTCCGAAGGCGCGTCGGTGTCCACGCATCGCGGCGTACGCGTGTATGGCAACAGCCATGGGTTCCTGGCCGGCTACCCGACCACCAGCCACAGCGTCAGCTGCGTGCTGCTGGCACAGCAGGGCGACGACATGCAGCGCGACTACTGGTACACGGCCGCACGCGCACCGACTGGCCTCGATGACCTGGAAGGCGTAGGCCGGCGCGCGGGCGCGCGGGCCATTGCGCGGCTGGGCGCCACGCAGATCAGCACGCGCAAGGCGCCCGTGCTGTTCGCGCCCGATATCGCGCGCGGCTTCTTCGGCCACCTGATTTCCGCGGTGCGCGGGTCCAGCCAGTACCGCAATTCATCGTTCCTGCAGGGTGCGTCGGGCCAGCAGGTGCTGCCGCGTTTCGTGCAGATGCAGGAACGGCCGCATCTGCTCCGGGCCATGGCCAGCAGTCCCTTCGATGCGGAGGGCGTGAGCACGCGCGACCGTGAACTGGTGAGCGACGGCGTACTGCAGGGCTATGTGCTCGGCAGCTATTCCGCACGCAAGCTGGGCCTGCACACCACGGGCAATGCCGGTGGCATCCACAACCTGCTGGTGAACAGTTCCGAAGGCTTGCTGGATCAGCCGGCATTGCTCGCGCGCATGGGCACTGGCCTGTATGTCACGGAGCTGATGGGTCAGGGCGTCAATGGCGTGACCGGCGACTATTCGCGCGGTGCCACGGGCTTCTGGGTCGAGAATGGCGCGCTCGCCTATCCGGTGCACGAGGTGACCATCGCCGGCAACCTGAAGACCATGTATCTGGGCGTCCAGGCGCTGGGCTCCGACATCGATCAGCTCGGCGCGATCCGCACCGGCTCGGTGCTGATCGACGAAATCACCATCGCGGGCAGCTGAGGGCCGGTCTGGCCTTACGGCTCCGGCAGCGGCGCAATCAGGTCGGCAAGGGTGCGGT
>JBDSGY010000311.1:0-4201 GCA_039918755.1 Steroidobacteraceae bacterium | reverse complement strand
GAATTCATCGTATTTCAAGGCGCCAGTTACTTCCGGGCGGTGGGACAGGGACAGGTCTACGGGCTTTCAGCCCGTGGCCTCGCATTGCGAACGGCAGATGCGGGAGGCGAAGAATTTCCCGCATTCACGCATTTCTGGATCGAGAAGCCGGCGCTGCGCGATGACAGCATCGTGATATATGCGCTGCTTGACAGCCCTTCGACTACGGGAGCGTATCGGTTTGATGTCACGCCCGGCACGCAGACCGACGTCGCTGTGCACTTCACGTTGTATCCGCGCGTCGACCTGAAAGGTGTCGGCATCGCACCACTCACATCGATGTTTCTCTTCGACGGCACGAACCGCGCCCGCTTCGATGATTTTCGCAGTCGCGTGCACGACTCGGACGGGCTGCTGTTTGAACAGCGCAATGGAGAGCGCGCCTGGCGGCAACTTGCCAATCCCAAGACGCTGCAGGTCTCTGCATTGACCTCGACTTCGCCGCGGCATTTCGGACTGGTGCAGCGAGCCCGGCTGCTCTCCGATTACCAGGACCTGGAGGCCAACTATGAGCGGCGCCCCACGGCCTGGGTCGATATGCCGGAAACTGACGCGTCTGGCGAACTGATGCTCGTGGAGATCCCTACCAGCAACGAGACCAACGACAACATCGTCGCATTCTGGCGGCCACGCGACGTGATACCTGCCGGCCAACCGTATGAGGGCAGCTACACGCTGCACTGGACCGCCGAGGCGCTATTGCCCAGCAAGGTTGCGCGCTTCACGGCTGCGCGCAGTGCTCTGAGCAGCAATGGCCAGCGTCGCCTGTTTCTCCTTGACGTCAGTGGCCTGGTGCCCGAACGCGAGGACGCCGCGGACATTACCCTCGACATTACGACGTCCGCGGGCACTGTCCTGCACAAGGTCGTGCAACACAACGCAGCCATCCGTGGGCTGCGCGCGACCTTTGAACTCGATCCCGGGGGTGCGGACCTGGTCGAGGTCCGCGCCGTGCTTCGACGCAACGGACGCGCGCTCAGCGAGACCTGGCTGTATCGATGGACGGCGGGTTGACGACGCGCCAGCCTGGCCCCATGCCGCCCGCGGCGGGCCTGCGCATGCCAATCCAGGATCTGCGCGTCCCGTCCAGCTGGCGCCGCGTTTCCCGGTTCGAGGGGCGCGCCTTCGTAGCACGACTGATCCTGTGGATTGGAACCTTTGCACTCACCGGCTACGGGGTACGCGAGATGCTCGCCATCATCTCGGTCAACGACGATCCGACGGTGCTGCAGCGATTGATGGTTATCTTTTTCGGGCTGACCCTGGCATGGATATCGCACGCAGCCGCATCGGCAGTTGCGGGCCTGCTGCCAGCGCGGCGGGTCCCGCTCAATGCGGACCCCGAAACGCCAACCCGTACGGCGCTGGTGATGCCCATCTACAACGAGGATGCATCGCGCACCACGGCCGGTCTGCGCGCGATGGCCGAAGCGCTCGCTGAACAAGGCGACGCGTCCGGCTTCGAGATCGTGATTCTTTCCGACAGCACGCAGCCGGATGCGTGGATGCTTGAAACACAGGCTGTAGCCAGGTTGCGCGATGAACTCTGCGACATCATGCCGGTCTGGTACCGCCGTCGTTGGCGCAACACCGGCCGCAAGGTGGGCAACCTGCACGACTTTGTCGAACACTGGGGTGGGCGCTACGACTTCATGATCACGCTCGATGCTGACAGCCTGATGGGCGCAGGCACCCTGATTCGCCTGCGGCAGGCCATGCAGGCGGATGCTGAGCTCGGATTGCTGCAGACCCTTCCCAGGCTGGTCGGCCGGAGAAGTCTGTATGCGCGACTGCAGCAGTTCGGCAGCTGCATGTATGGACCGCCCGCCGCCCGCGGCGTCGCCGCCTGGTCCGGAAATGAGGGAAACTACTGGGGACACAACGCCATCGTCCGGATCGAAGCCTTCGCAGGTGCCTGCGGCCTGCCGGAACTGCCCGGCCGCGGGCCCTTCGGTGGACACATTCTTTCCCATGATTTCGTGGAAGCTGCGCTGCTGCGCCGCGCCGGATGGAAAGTGCGCATGGTCTGCGCATGGGACGGGTCGTACGAGGAAAGCCCACCCTCGCTTATCGACCTGGCCATACGCGACCGGCGTTGGGCGCAGGGCAACCTGCAGCATTCCAAAGTGCTCGGCGCTGCCGGACTCTCGCTGCATAGCCGGCTGCACTTCGTGCTGGGCATATTCAGTTATCTCTCGTCGCCGCTGTGGCTGATCCTTCTGCTGCTGGGATTGGCACTGTCGGTGCAGGCAGGCCTTCACCAGCCGCAATATTTCGACTACGACTTCCAGCTCTTCCCCAACTGGCCGCTGTTCGATTCGCAGCGCATGCTGTCACTGTTCGGCTTCAGCATTGCAGTGCTGTTCGTGCCCAAGACCCTCGGCGCGCTGGCCGCGCTGTTCTCGCGCCGCGTGCTGGGTGCGGTGGGATTCTTCGAGCTGGTGGCCAGCATCCTGTTCGAGCTGTTTCTGGCCGCGCTTTACGCGCCGGTGCAGATGCTGCTGCAGAGCCGGCACGTCATCGAGATTCTCACCGGTCGTGACGCTGGCTGGCAGACACAGCGCCGGAGCGAAGGCACGGTCACGTGGAGCGAAGCCTGGCGATTCCATCGTGGCCACACCCTGGCCGGACTGGTGATGGGCGCCTTGTTCGCCATACTCGCACCTGAGCTGCTGTGGTGGCTGTCGCCGGTGCTGGCCGGGCTGATCTTGTCCGTGCCGCTGTCACGCGTCAGTGGCAGCGCACAGGTGGGACGAATGCTCGCCCGCGTCGGACTCCTGCTGACACCCGAAGAAGTCAGGCCGCCGCCTGTTGTAGCGCGGCGCGATGCGCTGTTGCGCGTATCGCCCAAACCGCCTGCTGACGGATTGCGCTGGCTCGCGGGTGACCCTGCGGCGCGGTCCCGGCATTTGTCAGGCAACCTGGCGCCTCCGTCCGCGCCGGCCGGCGAACCCGACGCGGATCACCTGACCGCCAGCCAGAAGCTGAGCGATGCTCAGAACCTCGACCAGGCACTAGGCTGGCTTACGTCAGCCGAGCGTATCTGGGCCGCGGCCGATCCGCTGCTGCTGCATCGGCTCGCGGCGCTGCACGACGCTGCAGCAGAAGAGGCGCAACCGCGTATGCAACGACCAGGCACTTCAACCCACCCGTATGGCGTAAATCGGTTCGCGGAGCACACAACCTAACGATTTGAAGCCAGCATCTGCGCGTATGCTTGCACCAGTGAAAGCAATAGATATCAAAGCCGGAGAATGCTACCGGACGGCCAATAATAGCGTTCGGCATGTTGGCAGCATCGAACTCGGCAAGGTCAGATACCGGTCCCGTGGCGCCAAAAATGAGCCTGGCTGGACCGCAACGGACTCATTCCAGTTCCAGAAACTGTCCTATTTTGCGTTTGACGTCGTGGAGCAGGTCGCTGATGACTGGGAACCTGCGGAAACCTGAGCTGACCTGAAGCCAATCCACCAGCTTCACTCTTCGCCAAGCCGTTTCTTCAAGCTCGACACCTCGTTGACCAGGTGATCGACCAGTTCCTCCAGCCGCGCCAGGCGGTCGGCACCTCCAGCCCCGCGATCGGACTTCAAAGTTTCCGGTTCGGCAGCCGCGTCGGCGACAGGGCCGCAGAACAAGTGGGCATAGCGACTATCGCGCCGGCCGGCTTCCCGGGCAAGTCGAGTCACGAAGGGCCCATCAGGACGCGTCATCAGGTTCTGCAATGCCGCGTCGACTTGCGACACATCTGTTGCCTCGCTCATGCGGCTGGCGCGCGTGCGCAACTCACCCGGCGTTTGCGCGCCTCGTAACAGCAGCTCGCAGACGATGGCTGTTTCAAGCGGCGTGAATTTGAGCGATCCAAACTCCGTATTGCAGAACACGTGTTGATATTTCGATACGCGGCTGCCGTATCCCGAGCGTTCAATCACCATGTGCTTGCGAACCAGACCATCCACGACCTCCTGCACGGCACGTTCGTCCAGTTCGAGCACTGGCTCCCGATTGCTCTTCTGGTTGCACGCATTGGCCAGCGCATTCAAAGAGAGCGGATATTGATCGGGCGTGGTGAGCTGCTTCTCGATCAGGCAGCCAATCGCACGGGCTTCGACGGCGTTGAGTTCGATGTTCATGGAACACTCTTGGCAAAATGCGGCAGATAGGC
>JBDSGY010000310.1:0-4293 GCA_039918755.1 Steroidobacteraceae bacterium | reverse complement strand
TGCGGTAACCGCTGACCAGCACGTACGAATGCTCGTAGTCACTGCGCGTGGAAGCCAGCGTCTGGACGGGCAGTTCGAAGGTGTCGAAGAAGTCGCGGGTGAGCGCGTCCAAGCCGGGAGTGCTGATGTCCTTGAACGATGATTTGCCCAGGCCCACTTCCAAATACCAGCCGCGATCCAGCATCTGCGCCTCCAGGGTCACAGGCACCATGGCCATTGCAAGGACGAGCAGGATCCGGGAATTGCGCGCTGTCATGTTACGGAGGATATCCCACACCCGGCGCGCGCGGAAACCCGGTGCCGATGGGCTCAGCCAGCGCCGAACCCGGTCTGTCGCCATGCCTCATAGACCACCACTGCGACCGCATTGGACAGGTTCAGGCTGCGGTTGGACGGCCGCATCGGGATGTGCAGCCGCTCATGCGCCGGCAGCTGCGCCGCGACGCCGTCGGGCAGCCCGCTGGTCTCGCGGCCGAAGAGGAAGCTGTCACCCGCCTGGTAGCGCGCCTCGTGATATCCCCGCGCGCCATCGGTCTCGATCACGAACAGGCGCGTGTGCACCACCGCAGCGAGGCAAGCGGTCAGATCGGCGTGCACCGTCACCCGGGCCAGGTCGTGGTAATCCAGCCCCGCGCGCTTCAGCTGCGGCTCCGAGAGGTCAAAGCCGAGCGGGGAAATCAGATGCAGATGCGCGCCCGTATTGGCGCACAGCCGGATCGAATTGCCCGTGTTGGGCGGGATTTCCGGCTGGTACAGCAGAATGTTGAACACAAGGTCTCCTGGGAACGCGCACTGTGAGGCAGTTCGTGCCTATCACCCGGGCACGACGCTCCGGTCCATTTTCAGGGATAATTGCGCCATGAATGCGGCCATCGAATCGCCCCCCCTCGCTCCGGCGGGCGCAGCGCCTGGCTGGGCGCCTCCCCACCCTTCGCTGGCCCTCGAATTCTGTGGCATGCGCTTCGCCTCACCCATCGTGCTGCTGTCGGGCTGCGTGGGCTTCGGCGAGGAGTACACCCGCGTGGCGGGTTTCTCCAATCGAGATGTGGGGGCCATCTGCCTGAAGGGCACGACGCTCGCGCCGCGGCTGGGCAACAAGCCCCATCGGGTGTGTGAAACACCGATGGGCATGCTCAATGCCATCGGGCTGCAGAACCCGGGCGTCGATCACGTGGTGCGCAGCATCCTGCCTGCGCTCGATTTCACCGAGACCCGCTTCATCGCCAATGTCTCCGGCTCGACCATCGAGGAATACGTCGAGGTCACTGCCCGCTTCGACGATTCACCCATCGATGCGATGGAGATCAACATCTCCTGCCCGAACGTCAAGGAAGGCGGCGTGCAGTTTGGCAATTCGCCGGAAATGTCCGCGCGCGTGGTGGCTGCGTGCCGCAAGGTGACGCGCAAGCCACTCATTACAAAGCTGTCGCCCAACCAGACCGACATCCAGCAGAACGCGAAGGCGTGCATCGAAGCCGGCACCGATGCGTTCGCGGTCATCAACACGCTGATGGGCATGGCGATCGATACCCGCACGCGCAAGCCGGTGATCGGCAATCGCCAGGGCGGATTGTCTGGCCCTGCCATCAAGCCGATCGCCCTGCTGAAGGTGGCGCAGGTGAGCGAAGTCGCGCGTCCCCATCGCGTGCCCATCATCGGCCAGGGCGGCATCGTCAGCGCCAACGACGCGATCGAATTCCTCATTGCAGGGGCCACGGCGATCGGCGTGGGCACCGCGCTGTTCTACGACCCGCTGGTGTGCCCGAAGATCAATCGCGGCATTGCCGAGTATCTCGTCGCACAGGGCCTGGCGGATGTCGCTGCGCTGTCGGCATAACGAATTCATCTCTACCTGGAAATCCCCATGTCTGCCCCCGAAACAATCAACTTCACGCGCGGCGTACCCGCGAATGAATCCTTTCCCATCGCCGACCTCGCGGCATCAGCCGCCACCGCACTCGCCAACGGCGGGGAAGCCCTCATGGTCTACGGCCCGGCGGCGGGTCTCGCCCCGCTGCGCGCCTGGCTGGCCGAATGGCAGGGCGTGAAGCCAGAACAGGTGCTCACCGGCAACGGCTCGCTGGAACTCGTGGAATTCCTGTGCACGGCGATGATCAAGCCAGGTGACGTCGTGTTCACCGAAGCGCCGAGCTATGACCGCGCGATCACGCTGTTCCGCCGTCACGGCGCGAACGTCGTGGGCGTGCCGCTCGACGCCGATGGCCCGGACCTGGATGCGCTCGAGAAGCTGCTGGCCGTGCACAAGCCAAAGCTCTTCTACGTGATTCCGGATTTCCAGAATCCCTCCGGCGCCACCTGTTCGACCGCCAAGCGCAAGCGCCTGGTGGAGATCGCCGAGAAGCACGACCTGCTGCTGCTGGAGGACGCGCCGTATCGTCTGCTGCGTTATCGCGGCACGCAGGAGCCCACGCTGTTTTCGCTCGCGCCGCAGCGCACGCTGCACATGACATCGTTCACCAAGCTGATCGCCCCCGGCGTGCGCCTGGGCTTCATGATCGGCGATGCCGGGACGCTCGCGAAAATCGGCAAGGTGGCCGAAGACACCTATATTTCGCCGGGCTACTTCGCGCATGGCGTGACGCTCGAATGGCTGAAGGCCGGCAAGCTCGCGCCGCAGATCGAGAAGCTCAAGGCGCTGTACGCACCGCGTCTCGAAGCGTGCCTGGCCGCGCTCGACAAATACATGCCCGACGCTGTGGCCACGCGCCCGGATGGCGGCTTCTTCCTGTCGCTGACGCTGCCCGCCGGTGTGCTCACCACGGACCTGCGTGCTGCCGCCGCCAAGCGCAACCTGAACCTCGCCGATGGACTCGCCTTCTTTCCCAGCGGGGGTGGAGAGCGTTTCCTGCGCCTGCCGTTCTGCGCGCTGACGCCGGCGCAGATCGAGGAAGGCATCAAGCGCCTCGCCGAGGTCGTGAAGGAAGTGCGGCGCTGAGGTCGCGGGCTTGATCAGGAAACAGACGGGGGCCTTCAGACAATGAACACTGGTATGGACAAGACGCGGCTGGCGCTGGTGCAAGACGTGATCCGGGCCGACATCAAGGCCGGGCTGTATCACGGCGCCGTCATCAAGGTGGCGCGCGGCGGCAAGGTCGCACTCGAGGCGGCGATCGGCGCGGCGGATGGCGCGCAGACGCAACCGCTGTCGATGTCGTCGGTGTTCAACATCTTCTCGGTGACGAAGGCCTTCACCAACCTGCTGGTGCTGCGCGCCATCGAACAGGGCCGCTTCACGCTGACCACTTCCATCACCGAGCTGATCCCGGAATTCAGCGGCCATGGCCGCGAAAAGATCCTGATGTGGCACTTGCTGTCGCACCAGGCCGGCTTCCCCATCATCTTCGAGGTCAAGCCCGGCTGGTACATCAACAGCTTCGAAGAAGTGTCTGCCACCGTCATCGCCGAAGTGAAACCGGTCGATGCGCCTTGCGCGAAGGTGTCCTATTCACCGCTGGTGAATCATGTGCTGATGGCCGAGGCGCTGCTGCGCACCGACCCGCGCCAGCGTCGCTACCGGCAGATGGTGCAGGAAGACATCTTCGACCCACTGGACATGCACGATACCGCGGTTGGCCTGCGCGCTGACCTGCGCGCACGCAAGGTGGTGCCGGATTTCCGCGGCAACTACCCCATTGGCCACAAGAGCCGCAATGTCGAAGGCCCGAATGGCGCCTTCGAAGATGAGACTGCCGAGATGCCCTGGGTCGGCGTTGTTTCCACCGTTCCCGACATGTTCCGCTTTACGGACATGTTCCGCAGCCGCGGCCTCGTCGATGGCAATCGCATGATCTCGCCGGCGATGCTCGACACCGCCGCCCGCAACTGGACCGGCGACATGGTCAACGAGCTGTATGCGCAGCGCGGCCGGGCCGAAGGCCTGGTGCCGGCGCCGGCCTATATCGGCCTCGGCTTCTCGCTGCGTGGTTCGACGCTGTGCCACCACATGTTCGGTACGCTCGCTTCGCCCGGATCGTTCGGCAACTACGGCGCCGGCACTTCGCTGTTCTGGATCGATCCGGAGCGCGACATCACCTTCACCTGCCTCTCGGCTGGCGTGATGGAACACAACGCCAACATGCGCCGGTTCCAGAAGCTTGCCGACATGATCCTGTCGGCAGCCGAGTGAGGCATCCTTGTTCCAGGGACTGAAACTGGATGTGGTCGCTTTTGTCGGGTTGTCGAAGGACGCCCTGCATGTCTATGTCGGCCTGATCGTGTTCCTGCTCTCGGCCGCAGCCGCGCGTCAGGGGTTGCGGTCGACCATGCCACTGA
>JBDSGY010000309.1:0-5361 GCA_039918755.1 Steroidobacteraceae bacterium | reverse complement strand
GGTGACGTATTCGGGTTCCGCTGCCATAGCAGTGGTCGTGAGAAGGGCCGCGGCCAGAGACAGGATGAGTTTCTTCATCGCGCAAGGCTAGCATGGGTGCGGCCCGTACGGTTCGCAGCGCAACTGCCCGAGCGCGGGCCGGAACTGCAGCAGCCGCGGCCCGTCATCATGGGCAGTGCTCGACACCAGCCGGATTCCCGCATCGTCGAGGAAAGCCTCGACAAAGCTCTGGATGCCGAGCAGCCGCTCGCGACCGCCGGCCTGTTCATCCGCATGCGCAACGAAGCGTGCCTGCCAGTGCCGCGCGCGTGGCTCACTGCGCTTGAGGTCGGCCAGACAGCGGTCCAGCAGCAGCAGGTCCGAAGACAGGGTGTTGTCGGTGAGTTCGGGATCCTTGGCACGCCCCGGCCGGCCGGCCTGCATGTGCAGCATCCCGCCGGCTTCCTGGACTTCGTCGCTGAAACACAGCGCAAGGCTGCCTTTCAGGTGCGCCACGAACAGCAGATCCCGCTGTGTGATCGCAAACTGATCCACTGGCACGACGACTTGCTGTTGTGCGCGGTCCGTCACGGAAAGCAACCGGCCTGTCTGGTTAGGGGACACGTAGCGCAGTGTGTCAGCCACGTTCCTGCCATGGTGGTACGGACGTCACAATCCCCACCGCCTTTTTGCGCATCGCTGAAACTCCTGTCCGCCTATTGCCATCCGGGCACAGCAGTTGCAACGATATCCACGAGGTGGAAATTCGACGAGGTGATGCATGCATTCGACTACAGAAGGCAAGCTGACGCCGGTCAGCAATCTCACGGAGTTCTTTCGCGATGCACTGGGCGACGCGCTGTCGCACCAGCATGTGACACTGGACGAGCACACTGCACACTACGTGGTCAGCCTGCTGACCCTGTATTCGCGCACCGAGGTGTCACACGGTGACACCAGGCCCGGGCAACGCTGGGTGAGCCTGGCGGAGCTGCTCGCCCAGGCTGGGGAAGCGAAAACCCCGTTCGAGCGCGATGCGACACTGCAGAGGCTTGGTGACGTATCACTGTTCGTCGCCGGCTTCTTTGCGCATGGCTTCGAGCGCCGGCTTGTTGACGTCGACTACCACGTGGCCATGGGCGGCCGTGCCTATGGCACGCTGGCGGCGACCCATACCGCCGGACCACGGCGCGCCCTGCATGGCGTCTTCGGCGAGCTCGCACGCAAGTTCCAGCTGGTGGTGGATGCCATCGGCGAAATCAGCGACACCGCACGCATCTGGTCGTCGAAAGACATCCTGCGGCTGTACGAGTTGTGGCTGAAGACCGGCAGCCCGCGCGCGCAGGGCCTGTTGCAGCAACTCGGCGTGTCGCCATCGCCTGTCTCACTGCGGACCAGCTGAAGCGCCATGCTGCAACGTCTGCAGCATCTGCTCGAGACCATCTATGACGCGCGCTGCGGTCAGGATGTGCAGCGGTTCCTGCTGACGCAGCGGCGCCAGCTGCCACGCGAGCGGCGGCGGCTGGCGCAGGAGGAAGAACTCATCGTTGTGGACGAGCGCGGCGGCGCGTTCCTCGGCGTCTACATTGATGCCGCCGTGCTGCGGCGGCTGCAGCGCCATGATCCGTGGCGTGCACTCAACTCCGCCAACATCGCTGACTTCTGGACTGCGCTCGAAGGCGTCAGCCATTTCTCGTACCTGATGTGGAACAACGGCCATGACCGCGGCGTGTCGCAGCTTGAGCTGGAGCTGCAGGCGGAGGTGGACAAGTTCATCGCCAGCTGGTGGCTGCTGCGCGCGCAGAATCCAGGCTACTTTCCGCTGGAGCTGCGGCGCGTGCTGTTCGAAAGAACGCGCCTGGCGGACGGGCTCGATGCGTCGCGGCTCGCGCTTTACGCACGGGCCAGCCGCTATGCCGCGCGATTCTGCGCACGGCTGGAAAGCAGGCTATCGTCGGATCGACCAGCGCTGCGGCAGGGGGCCATCGCAGCGCTGCGCCGCTTCTATCGTCTCGGCAGCCTGCGCAAGCTGCAGCACATCGACGCCTAGAACGCGGACTTCACCGGCTCGTCCATCATCGCCGCCCGCACCAGCGGAATCGGCGGCCCGCCGTACGACAGGAATGCATCGTGGAACTGGCGCCAGCAGGCCTTGTCCTCGGCGCCCGTGCGCTTGCCGCACCAGTCGCTGCGCAGCCGGCGGATCATCAGTTTGCCCATGGTGTAGTTGAGGTAAGCCGGATCATAGGCACCACGCGCCGCCTGCTGTTCGGCCGTGCCGGCATCCTTGAACGCATCCTCGATGAACATGCGACGTGATTCCGCCAGCGTCATGCCCTTGGTGTGCAGGCCGATGGCCGAGAGGAAGCGCACATCGCGCCAGGTGGCATTGGTGAGCTGGCCGACGTGCGTCTCGGGATCACCATTGCCGAGGCCCTCTTCCCACATCAGTTCTTCGGCGTAATGCGCCCAGCCTTCGGCGAAGGCATAGCCGACATACAGCTTGCCCAGCATCGACTGCGAGCGATTGGAATGCAGGAACTGCAGGAAGTGGCCCGGCCACACTTCGTGCACGGAGGTGAACAGCAGGCCGGCCTTGCCCGGGATGTAATCGAGCTGCTTGGCCTTCGACCAGGTGGGATCGGGTGCGGACACGTTGTAGAACGACGGCATGGCCTTCTCGTACGGCCCAGGAATGTCGATGTAGGCCGAGTTCTGCGAGTTGTAAGGCGGTGACTGCTTGACCTTCGCCTCCTCGCCTTCGCCCGGGATGCTGACGATCTGCTTGTCGATGACGAACTGTTTCAGTTCCTTCAGCTGCTCCGTGGCGTGGGCGACAAAATCCCCTCCCGCAGGCTTCGAGGCATTCATCTTCGCCACGCACTGCGGGATGGTCTTGCCCGGCGCGTACGCCTTGCAGGCTTCGGCCAGTGCCGCCTTGTTGCGGTCGAGGTCCGCCCTGCCCATGGCCTCGAGTCCCGCCAGCGGCGTGTCGACCAGCTCATTGGCCTTGAGCATGCCGGCGAACAGCGCGGCGCCCATCGCGAAGTCATCCACCTGCGTGCCGCGCAGGCTTTCCAGATGCTTCTGCAGATCTGTCAGTGCGGCGGCGGCCGCCGTGTTCTGCCGCGTGAATTCGGCCTGCAGCGCGGCATCATCGACACTGGCGAACACCTTCACCACATCCGTCTTCAGGAAATCACCCAGGGGACCGAAGGTGTGCATGCCGATGTCGATGAAGGCGCGCGGCAGCGGACCCTTGAGGTTGTCCTTGATCTGCGCGGCGGCGCGCGGCAGGTTGGCAGCCCACAACGTGTAGGCCTTCATGCGCGTGGCGAGATCCGCGTACGGCCGGTCGAGATACAGGCCCGGATCCAGGTAATAGAAGGTCGGGTTGCGGTGAGGCCAGTCGGCGGTCACCAGCCAGAAGAGGCGGCCATCGATCTGCGACAGCAGGTATTCACGTTCGAACTTCGCGGCTTGCGAAAGTTTGCTGGTGTCGACCGCCCTCACCTTGGTCTGCCAGTCCTGCAGGCGCTTCCCCTCGACCGCCAGGCCACTGGCGCTCCAGTCGGGAAACAGGCCATCGTATTCGTGGCGGCCCTGGTAGGCGGCGCTGGTGGGATTGGCCTTGAAGTCGCTCTCGATCCATTCGTTCACGAGTGCGGGCCAGGCGTCGCTGGCAGCGGCGGCGGGCGGGGCTGCGCTGCGTTCCTTGCAACCTCCGAGCAGCACGAGTCCGGCGAGCAGCATCGCCATTCCGATCGAAGTCCGTCTGGCGTCGCGCATCGCAAATCTCCGGTAGTTGCCTACCGGAGAATGCCTGCTGGGCCTGTGATTGAATAGGCTTTAGTGGCGATCCCCCGGCAGATCGAACACCAGCACCTCCGCATCGTTGCCTTCGCCAAGCGCAAGCTGCGTCACGGCGGTGAGCTTCAGCGCATCACCCGTGGTCAGCCGCGTGCCCTGCACCGTCAGCTCCCCGCGCACCAGATGCACATACAGCCGGCGGCTGTCGGCGACCTGCAGCGTTGCCGCCTCTGCGCCATCGAACAGGCCGGCATACATGCGCGCATCCTGATGCACGGTCACCGAGCCCTGCGCGCCGTCCGGCGATACGACCAGCCGCAGCTTGCCGCGCTTCTCCGCCGCGTCGAAGCTCTTCTGCTCGTAGCCCGGCGTCACGCCCGTGCGATCCGGCTTGATCCAGATCTGCAGGAAGTGCACGGGTGCGGTGGGCGAAGGATTGTTCTCGCTGTGATACACCCCGGTGCCTGCGCTCATCCGCTGCACATCGCCCGGACGGATGATCGATCCGGTGCCCATCGAATCGCGGTGCGCGAGTTCCCCGGCAAGCACGTAGCTGACGATCTCCATGTCGCGATGCGGATGCGTGCCAAAGCCGCGGCCTGGCGCGACGCGATCCTCGTTGATCACCCTCAGCGCGCCAAACTCCACGTGCTGCGCGTCGAAGTATTCGGCGAACGAGAAGCTGTGCTGGCTCTTCAGCCAGCCGTGGTCGGCCTGGCCCCGTTCCTGACTTTTGCGGATCTCGATCATGGCGCTCTCCTTGGTTGGAGCCCCGGGACCTCCCGGTGGCATCGCATGGTAGAGAGCATGCGATTTACTGGGCAGATTAAAAAGCGCAAAATCTCGCTTCTTTCTATCAGATGTTCCGATCTATTTATGACCCCGCTGCGCTCATCGGTGGATCAATGGCAGGTGCTGGCGGCGGTGGTGGACGCCGGCGGCTTTGCACAGGCCGCGACGCTCTTGCACCGCAGCCAGTCCGCGGTGAGCTACGCCCTGGCGCAGCTGCAGGAGTCGCTCGGCGTGAAGCTGCTCGAGCAGCAGGGCCGGCGCGCTGCGCTGACGCCACTGGGGAAGGAACTGCTGCGGCGCAGCCGCGTCATCGTCGATCAGTTTGCCCGGCTGGAGGCACTCGCTCGCGCCATCGACTCCGGCTGGGAGAGCGAGCTGGCACTGGTGGTCGATGCGGCGTTTCCGCAGGATCGGCTGCTCGGCGTGCTCGCCGAGCTGCGCGGCAGCTGTCCCCATACCACGCTCTCGCTGGCGGATGCCGTGCTCTCCGGTGCGGAAGATGCGATCACCGAGGGCACGGCTGATCTGGTGGTGACCACGCGCGTCCCCGCCGGATTCCTCGGCGACTGGCTGCTCGATGTGGCGATGGTCGCCGTCGCTGCCCCGACGCATCCCTTGCAACAACTTCAGCGCGCGCTGACGCTGGACGACCTGGCACTGCACACCCAGGTAGTGGTGCGCGATTCCGGTCACCGGCAGGCGCGCGATGAAGGATGGCTCGGAGCGCAGCATCGCTGGACCGTGGCCGGTATCGACGCGTCCCGCGCCGCGGTGGTAGCG
>JBDSGY010000308.1:0-7267 GCA_039918755.1 Steroidobacteraceae bacterium | reverse complement strand
ATACGGTTCGCGAAGTGTCATCGCGCAACAAGGTGGCCTGATGTCAGGACTGCAGACAGGGGGCCTGCTCGCCGTCGCGATACTTCTTGCCGGGTGCGCGGCACTCAAGCCACCTGCTCCCATGACCGTGCGGCTGCGCACCTCCGCACCGGTGGTGGCGAATGCAGGGAGCGACGCGCACTGGCCCGACGCGCAGTGGTGGCGAACCTACGGCGACCCCACGCTTGATGCGCTGATCGAAGCGGCGATCGGCAAAGCGCCGGAAATCGCCAGCGCCGAAGCGCGCATCCGTTCCGCGGAACAGGAGGTAAGGCTGGCGGGCGCCGCCATGGGATTGCGAGTCGATGCCAATGCACAGTTCGTGCGGCAGCGGCTGAGCGACAACGCGCTGCTCCCTACTTCATTCCTCGGCTTCAACTGGTATGACCAGTCCGACCTTGGCGTGTCGGCACGTTACCAGTTCGACTGGTGGGGCAAGCAGCGCGCCGCCATGGCCGCCGCGCTGGACCGTTCGCGCGCCAGTGCTGCGGAAAGACAGGTCGCGGGGCTCGCGCTGGCGGCCGCTGTGAGCGAAGCCTATTTCAGTTGGCAGGCCGCCGCGGCCCGCATCGCGCTCCAGGAAGAATCACTGCTCGTGCTGAACCAGGAGCTGCAGCTGGCCGAGCGTCGCGCCGCCGCCGATCTCGAACGGGCCGACACCGCTATCACGCTGCAGCAGTCTGTTGCCGCGCATCAGGAAGTTCTGGCAGGCCTCAGGGGCCAGCAACAGTTGCAGCGGGTCACACTCGGCGCGTTGCTCGGCGTCAGCACCGACACCTTGCCACCGCTCACCCCCCGCCCGCTGCCGCATCCCGCCGGGACTCTGCCGGCCGACATCGGCACCAACCTGCTGGCGCGGCGGCCGGATATTGCGGCCAGCCGCTGGCGCGTCGAAGCTGCGCTGCGTGATACCGACACTGCACGCGCCACCTTCTACCCCGATGTGTCGCTGCGCGCACTCGCCGGTTTGTCGAGCATCGAACTTGGCCGGCTGCTGCGCGCAGACTCGGGCGTGCCGGCACTGGGCATCGCGATCGATCTGCCGCTGTTCGATGCCGGGCTGCGCCGCGCGCGCCATGGTGCGGCAGAAGCGAGCCTGAATATCGCCATCGCCGCTTATGACGAGGCGGTCGTCAATGCCGCGCGTGAAGCTGGCGCAGCCGCTGCGGCCATCGACCAGGCAGCGGCGCAGCGCCGCGCCCGTGAACAGCAGCTCGGCGCCGCCAGCGCCTTGCTGGCCGTGGCGCGCGCGCGCGTCGCAAGCGAACTCACGCACCTCGGGCCTCAGCTCGAGGCCCGACTGAACGAGATCACCGGGCAGGATGCATTGGTCCGCGTGGACCTGGATGCGTTGCTCGCCGACGTACAACTCAAGCAGGCGCTGGGCGGTGGCCCGGCACAGACGGAAACCTTCCAATGACCGACACACCCAGCAGCCCCGCCGTCACCAGTGAACCCAACGGCAAGCGCCGCCGCATCATGCTGACCATCGCCGCGGTATTCCTGGTGGTGGGAGCCGCGTGGCTGGTGCTCGATATCCTCGTGCTCTCGAAGCGCGAGAAGACCGATGACGCCTATGTCACCGGCAACCAGATCCGGGTTTCCTCACAGCTCGCCGGGACCGTGGTCGAGGTATTCGCGCGCAACACCTCGCGCGTGGAAGCCGGCCAGCTGCTGCTGCGTCTGGATGACACCGACGCACGCCAGTCGCTCGAGCGCGCCGCCGCCAACCTTGCGCAGACCGTGCGCCAGGTGCGGCAGCAGACCGCGCAGTCGGTGCAGTTCGATTCGCTGATTTCGTCGCGCGAGCTGGAACTCGCCCAGGCGGAGCAGAACCTGTCGCGACGCGAGCCGCTGCTGGCCGAGCGGGCCATTGCCGGAGAGGAAGTGCGGCATGCCCGCGATGCCGTGGCGCTGGCACGCGCGGCATTGCGACAGGCGCAGCAGCAGTCTGCTGCCTCGCGGGCGCTGGTTGACCACGTGCCACTGGAAAAGAATCCCATGGTGCTGGCGGCGCGCGCCGCGTACAAGGAAGCCTGGATCCAGTCCCAGCGTGCCGCGATCGTCGCCCCGGCCAGCGGCTTCATCGCGCAGCGCAGCGTGCAACTGGGCCAGCGCGTCGCGCCTGGCGAGCCGCTGATGACCATCATTCCGCTGCAGGACGTGTGGCTGGAGGCGAACTTCAAGGAAAGCCAGTTGCGCAATCTTCGCATCGGGCAGTCGGCCACCATCGTCACGGATGTCTACGGCGGCGATATCACCTTCCACGGCAAGGTCATCGGGCTGTCGGCCGGCACGGGTGCGGCGTTCTCGCTGCTGCCGCCGCAGAACGCATCGGGCAACTGGATCAAGGTCGCGCAGCGGGTGCCCGTGAAGATTGCACTCGATCCGGAGGAACTGGCGCAACATCCGCTGCGCATTGGCCTGTCCACCACCACCAAGGTCGACACGCATGATCGCGGTGGCGCGGTGCTTGCCGCCGACCCCGTCTCGGACGTGCACGAGATCACCGCCTCCTATGCACAGGATCTGGCGGCGGCGGATGCCGCGGCCACCGAAATCATCCGCAGCAACTCAGACCGCGGCTGAGCGAGAGGCACACCGCCAGCCATGGCCAACGCCAAGCCTTCTGCGTTGCCGGCAGGCGAATATCCGCCGCTGCGTGGCATTGCGCTGGTGCTGCTGAGCATTGCGATCGGCGTGTCCAGCTTCATGGAAATCCTCGACATGACCATCGTCAATGTCTCGATTCCATCGATCGCCGGCAGCATGGGCGTGAGTCCGTCGGAAGGGACCTGGGCCATCAGCTCCTATCTGCTCGCCGCCGCCGTGGTGCAGCCTCTGGCGGGCTGGATCGGGCGTCGCTTCGGCGAAGTCCGCACCTTCGTGATCTCGAACCTCCTGTTCATCGTGTTCAGCGCGCTGTGCGGACTTGCCACCACCATGCCGATGCTGATTGCAGCGCGACTGATGCAGGGACTGGTGTCGGGCCCGATGATGTCGGTGGCGCAGGCGCTGCTGCTGCGCAACTATCCGGTGCATCTGCGCGGCCTTGCGATGGGCCTGTGGGCGATGGTGGTGATCGTGGCGCCCATCCTTGGTCCCATCCTCGGCGGCTGGATAACCGACAATTACTCCTGGCCGTGGCTGTTCTACATCAACGTGCCCACGGGCATCGCCTCGGCCACGATCAGCTGGATGCTGCTGCGTAAACGCGAATCGCAGCGGGTGAAGGTGCCCATCGACGCCGTCGGCCTGGGCCTGCTGGTGATCGGCGTGGGCGCGCTGCAGTTCATGCTCGATAATGGCAACGAGCAGGATTGGTTCCAGTCCGGCGAAATCCTTACGGCGGCGATCATCGGCGTGGTGGCGATGACCTTCCTGATTCCGTGGGAACTCACCGACAAACATCCCATCGTCGATCTGCTGCTGTTCAAGCGCCGCAATTTCCGCATTGGCACCATCACCATTGCCAGTGCGTATTTCGCCTTCACCGGCGTGAACATCATCTTTCCGCTGTGGCTGCAGACTGCGCTGGGATACACCAGCACCTGGGCCGGCCTTGCCATGGCGCCGATCGGACTCGTGGCCATCGTGATGGCGCCGATCATCGGGCGCAATCTGCACCGTATCAATCTGCGGCTGGCGCCCACCATTGCGTTCGTCGTGCTGAGCGGGTCATTGCTGTGGTTTGCACAGCAGACGGACCAGGCCTCTTTCGGACAGACCGCCATGCCGCGGTTCATCATGGGCATCGGCCTGTCGCTGTTCTTCCTGCCGCTGAACCAGATCATCATGTCGGGACTGCCTTCATCGGAAATCGCGTCCGCTGCGGGACTGTCGAATTTCATGCGCACGATCTCGGGCAGCATGTCCACCGCCATCTGCGTGTTCTACTGGAACAACCGCTCGGAGTACCACTACGCGGTCCTGACCGAGCACATCACCGCGGATTCACCAGCCTGGGCCGACTATCAGGCACAGCTTGCGGCGCAGGGCATCAGCGGTGACGCCGCGCTCGCGTCGACTTCGCACGTGCTGAACGTGCAGGCAATGACCATGGGCGCCAATGACATCTTCCTGCTGCTGGCGGTGATGTTCACGGTGCTGATCCCGCTGGTGTGGCTGGCAAAGCCGCCATTCCGGGCCGTGGGCACCGGCGGCTCACACTAATCCGCTCAGGCAGGGTGCCGCGCTGCTGTCCGGAAACACCACGCTGTCGATGAAGCGCGGCGCCACGCCGACGTGGTCACGCAGTACGCCCTTCATCACCGAGCGCAGATCGGTGGTTGGCCGCAGGTCGCGGCCCTCGTACAGCGCACCCTGCGAAAGACCGGGCCAATCGCCGACTGACCGACCGCCGCGCACGGCGCCACCGAGCAGGAACGCCGCGGCGCCAGTGCCGTGATCGGTGCCACGTGTGCCGTTGATCGCTGCGGTCCGACCGAATTCGGTGGCCACCAGCACGACCGTGCGATCCCAGACCGGCCCAAGCTCCGTACAGAGCGTGCGCAGACCTGCATCGAGTGCGGCCAGGCGCAATGCCAGCGCGCCTTTGTCGGTGCCCTGGTTGGCATGGGTGTCCCAGCCGGTGGTTTCGAACACGGCAATGCGTGGTCCATCTTCCCGCGCGAGGAATCCGGCGGCTGTCTTCGCGGTCTGCGAGACCTGCGCTTCCGCGCCCCGACCACCGGCAGCGGCATTCATGCCGGCGTCCATGCCCGCCTCACTGGCTATTTCACCTGCCGCCAGCGCGTCGGCCAGGCGTCGCGACAGCACGACATCGGATGCATAGAGATCGGACAGCCGTTGCAATGTGTCATCTTCGAGCTGCGGCAGGCGACTGGGCGCCCATGAGGCCACGTCGTTCTCACCCCGCATCACCAGCGGAATTCCAGCTCCCAGCGCCACGCCCGCATGCCGCAGCGGGATGGCCGCAGCATGCGGCATTCCACCCAGTGCACGGTTCAGCCAGCCCGAGCGCGAGGCATGGGGCAACGCAAGTCCGTTCTCCAGCACATCCTGCGCGTCGAAATGCGAGCGCGCGCGATACGGCGTGGCCGTCGCATGAATAACAGCCAACTGCTGTGCGCGCCACTGTTGTGCCAGGAACGGCAGCGATGGATGCAGCGCAAACAGGTCATCAAGTGGCACCAGGCCGGCCGTGTCATTGAGCGCCAGCTCGCCGCGCAGCTGGCGGTAATCCTGGTCGCCCACTGGCGGCACAGCAGCCAGTCCATCCAGCGCACCGCGCAGCAGCACGAATACAAAGCGCGCGTCGCCTGCGGCAGGCGCGGCGAAGCTCACACGCGAAGCCAGGATTCCCGGCACCGCCACCGACAACGCGGCATAGCCGGCGCCACGCAGCAGTTCCCGACGTTTCATGTCCATGTCGACTCCATTTGCTCAGCGGCGCATGAATTCAGGGGAGCACAGCAGCAGCGTCAGCGCCTGCGCACCATCGGCGGCGCGCGCGATGGCGCGTTGCGTACCGGCTGTCAGGTACGCGCCAAGCGCGGCAGCACCGAGTTGCTGCGCATCGACCTGCGTGCCCAGCCTCTGCCCGACACCCTGCGCCCACTCGAGCCGCTTCATCAATGCAGCCGAACCGTCCCAGTCGGCGCTGCGATCCGGCCAGCCGGCTGGCGAACCGGGCTGGAAACTGCGCTGCCCCAGCTCTTCGAAGACGCGCAGGTCGCGCAGGCCCGTGCCCACCGGCAGCGACAACGCGCGCCACGTTGAATGGATGTAATCCGCTGGCGTCTTGAACTTCGTCAGGGGACTCTGCCAACTCTCCGGCGCCGCGATCAGCGCACGATAGGTGCTCGGAAGATCGCCGCCAGTGTGCAGGTACGCCGTCGCCACCCGCTCGACGGCTGCTGCGGGCGGATCATCCGCAACGAAGTGTCGCACCAGCTTGGTGGCGAGATGGCGCGCGGTGCGTGGATTCAGGGCCAGGTCGTGCAGCGCCTGGACGCCCTGCTCCACGCCACCTGCTGCATAACGCCTGCCCAGCAGCGTGACCCCACCGGGCTCGTGCAGCCCGGTGCGAAAGAAGAACTCACCAGGTTCACCGCCGCGCAGCCGGCCCGCATCACCACCGATGGACCAGCCCGTGAGCAGTGTCGCGAGCGCCCGCACATCGGCCTGCGAGTATTCACCGTCCACGCCCAGCGTGTGCAGTTCGAGGATCTCGCGCCCCAGGTTCTCGTTCAACCCGATCTCCTTGCCACGACGACCGGCCAGCCGCGCTGCCGCGGAATTCGGACCGATGGATTGCTGGTTGTCGAGATACAGCAGCATGGCCGGATGCTGCTCCACGGCCAGCAGCATGTCGGCAAATGTGCCGAGCACATGCGGGCGGATGGCCTCGCGTTCCATGGCACCTGCCAGTCCCAGCACCGCCACCTTGTCCACCGACACGGCGAAGTGGTTGCTCCAGAACTGCACCAGTCGCTCGACGAAGCTGCGCTCACTGGTCACTGCTGCGCGAAAGCGCGCCAGCACTTCGGTGGTGTAGGCCGGCAGGTATGTTGCACGGAGGTTCTTTACAACACGGACCGCATCGACGCCTTCGGCGCGCGCGCGCGCCTCGGCGCGTCCTGCCAATGCCTGTGCGAGCAGCGTGCTGCCCGCGGGCAGCGATTCACTGAGCGTTGGCGCCGGGCCCACAAGCTGTGCCAGCAGCGCATCACGTGCGTGCTGCGAGATGGCGGCAAGTTCACCGGGCCGTGCACCCAGGCCAAAGCGGTTCGCGGCTACGGCGGCATCAGCTGCTGACATCAAGGCACCACCGGCTGTTCATCAGGCCGGCCTTGTAACCAAGGATAGTGCTGCAACGTCCCGGCCGCCGATTGGTTGACAGCCGGGGAGTCGCCAACCGCCGCGTCAGCCCTCGTCGGCGAGGCGCTTGGCCAGCGCTTCGCGCGCCGCTTTCGCATAGCGCTGGCAGGCAGTCGCATCCTTGATATCCGCTGCCCGCGACCCCGTGGCCGGATCCAGCCGCTCGAACATCTGCGATAGATCCGGATGCGGTGTCAGCAGCACGTCGCAGGGCGCCGCTGCCACGCGCTTGAAGCTGCTCTCGAAGTCCTGCAGCACTTCGGGATTGCTCTTGAAGCGATACTTGTCCGCCGACACCGCGGTGAGGCTGTCTGCATAGAACATGTTCAGGCACTTGCCATTGGCGCAGGATTCCCAGCCCCAGCTCGCACCGCCGGGCGTGTGG
>JBDSGY010000307.1:0-2896 GCA_039918755.1 Steroidobacteraceae bacterium | reverse complement strand
GCCGGCCTTCAGACCCAGCTTGTTGAACGCTTCCGGACTCGAACCCGGATACACCCGCATGCCGCGCAGGCTGCCACCCGCAAACACGGCCTGCCGCTGGATCACCGTGCCAAGGATGCCAGGGTTCTCACGGATGATCTGCTGCACGCGCTCCACCGGCGCCGGATACACCTGCATGGCCTGTGGGGGCGGTGGGGGTGCCATGGAGGCCGCCACCCGCGGCGGCATCAACAATGATTCGATGACGCCACCACGGTCCAGCAGCACGCGGTCGACATAGACGGCATGCAGCAACGCGCCGCCCGGGACGCTGGCGCCGACCTTGTAGAACTTGATGTCGGTGTTGCTGGTCCCCAGCATGGCAAACCCCATCTTCTCGTCGGTATCCGCAATGACGCCCGCCAGCAGCAACGCCATGGTCGTCACCGGGGCGCCTGCCGCGCCCTGAACCGCGGCGCTCTGGCCAAACAGGTTCGCCCGCAGGATCGAAGGGACGTCGACCACGTTGCGGGTGGGCGGTGCCGGCAGCGGGCCAGGTGGAACGGCATCCACCGCCTCAGGGCCCGCCAGCTGGGACAGAAGCAGGGCGGCCCGCACGCCCAGCAGGATCACCAGCAGCCCAATGGCGAAACGCGGCGCACGGTTTCGCAGCTGGCCAGCCAGCGCGCCGTCAAAACGTAGTGCCTGAGCCACGGTAGCCACGATCAAAGTATTATGCTGTGCTTACGATAAGCCCCTCAAGCAATTGTTTTGGCTTCACAAAAGCATCACAGTTTTGGTGGCCTTGTGTCGCCATGCAGCGACCCCATAATGGAGACAATGAGCGGTAATAATGGACGGGAAGAGCGCGACGGCCACACCGGGCTGGTCGTAGAGGAGGCGGCCCCCGAAACGAGGGTGCCGCCGCTTTACAACGTCGTGCTGCTGAATGACGACTACACCCCCATGCAGTTCGTGGTGGAGGTGCTACAACGGTTCTTTCGGATGGATAGCGAGAACGCTGAAAGGGTCATGCTCGAGGTGCACATCAAGGGCAAAGGTGTCTGCGGCGTGTTTACCTATGAGATCGCAGAGACCAAGGTGGCGCAGGTACTGGGTTATTCGCGTGACAACCAGCATCCGCTGATGTGCACGCTGGAACAAGCCTGAGTTTCGGGCGGAGGATCTCAATCGTGCTGTCAACGGAACTGGAAACATGTCTCAACGCCGCCTTTGCCCAGGCGCGCGAAGCCCGTCACGAATTCCTGACGGTGGAGCATCTGCTGCTGGCGATACTCGAGACCTCGCGGGTGCGAGAGATCCTCAAGGCAGGCGGCGCCGACATGCGGCGTCTGGCAGAAGAACTGCTGCAGCACATCGAGGAAACCACGCCGCAGATCAAGCAGGGCGAAGACGAGCGCGAAGTACAGCCCACGCTGGGCTTCCAGCGCGTGTTGCAGCGTGCCGTATTCCAGGTGCAATCCGCCGGCCGCCGCGAAGTCAGCGTCTCCGATGTCCTGGTCGCGATCTTCAGCGAAAAGCAGAGCCACGCTGTGTTTCTGCTTGCGCGCCACGAAATCACCCGGTTGCACGTCACCCAGTACATCTCGCACGGTGTGCCGAAGAGCACCGAAGACAAGGCCGCACGCGAAGAAGGCTCGACTGAAGGCGAACGCGAACCCGAAGGCGGCAGTGCGCTGGACAAGTACGCCGTGAATCTCAACCGTGCGGCGCAGGAAGGACGCATCGACCCGCTGGTGGGTCGCAAGATCGAGATCGAACGCACCATCGAGATCCTGTGCCGGCGTCGCAAGAACAATCCGCTTTATGTGGGCGAGGCAGGCGTGGGCAAGACCGCCATCGTCGAAGGCCTGGCGCGCATGATCGTCGAAGGCAAGGTGCCCGAGGCGTTGTCCGACAGTGTCATCTACTCGCTCGATCTGGGCAGCCTGCTCGCCGGCACCAAATATCGCGGTGATTTCGAAAAGCGGCTGAAGGCCGTGGTGAACGAAATCCGCAAGCAGCCCGGCGCGGTGCTGTTCATCGACGAGATCCACACGCTGATCGGCGCAGGCGCCACGTCCGGTGGCGTCATGGATGCGTCGAACCTGATCAAGCCGGCGTTGACCAGCGGCGAACTGCGTTGCATCGGCTCCACGACCTACCAGGAATACCGTGGCATCTTCGAGAAGGATCACGCGCTGTCGCGCCGCTTCCAGAAGATCGACGTGGTGGAGCCCACCGTGCAGGAGACCATCGAGATCCTGCATGGCCTGAAGCCCAAGTACGAAGAACATCATGGCGTGCGCTACACCGATTCGGCCATCAAGGGCGCAGCGGAGCTGGCGGCACGTCACATCAACGATCGCCATCTGCCGGACAAGGCCATCGACGTGGTCGATGAAGCCGGGTCGCGTCAGCGGCTGAAGCCGGACGCAGACCGCAGCGGCGTGGTTGACCTGGACCAGATCGAGGAAGTGGTGGCGCGCATCGCGCGCATTCCCGCCAAGTCCGTGTCCACGTCCGACCGCGAGGTGCTGCGCAATCTCGAGCGCAATCTCAAGCTCGTGATTTTCGGGCAGGACCCTGCCATCGAAGCGCTGGCCGCCGCCATCAAGATGGCGCGGTCAGGCCTCGGCGAGCAGCGCAAGCCGGTGGGCAGCTTTCTGTTCGCAGGTCCGACCGGTGTGGGCAAGACCGAAGTCACGCGGCAGCTCGCATTGTCGCTGGGCGTGGAGTTCCTGCGCTTCGACATGTCGGAGTACATGGAACGGCATACGGTATCGCGCCTCATCGGCGCACCGCCGGGCTATGTCGGGTTCGACCAGGGCGGCCTGCTGACGGAGGCCGTCTCCAAGCATCCGCACTGCGTGCTGCTGCTGGACGAGATCGAGAAGGCGCATCCCGATGTGTTCAA
>JBDSGY010000306.1:0-4488 GCA_039918755.1 Steroidobacteraceae bacterium | reverse complement strand
TGCAGCGCTCAAACCCACTGCCTTCTTCATCAATATTGCGCGGGGCGGCAGCGTGGTGACCGAAGAGCTGATGGCGGCCTTGAACGAGGGCCGCCTCGCCGGCGCCGGCCTTGACGTCGTCGACCCGGAGCCGCTGCCGCCCGGCCATCCGCTGTGGAAATCACCGCGCATTCTGTTCACTCCACATATTTCCTCGAGCTCCGACCTGCCTGGCGAGGCGCGCTGGACGATCGCGGTCGACAATTTGCGCCGCTATGTCGCCGGTGAGAAGATGCTGAACATGGTAGATCTGGCGCGCGGCTTCTAGCCTTTACGGGCCGGCGACGACAAGGATCCTTTGCAAGATAACAAGCGTCTGGCGCCGACCCTGGTTGGCGCACTGGGCATCGTCTACGGCGACATCGGCACCAGCCCTCTGTATGCCTTCAAGGAATCCTTGAATGCCGCAGGGGGTGGCGCGGGCCAGGCAGCTGAAATCCTTGGCGTGCTCTCGCTGATCTTCTGGAGCCTGCTCATCCTCGTTTCGCTGAAGTACGTCGTGCTGCTGCTGCGTGCCGACAATGCCGGCGAAGGCGGCATCCTGTCACTGGTCGCCCTGATCCAGCAGAAACTCGGACAATCCGGCCGCTGGGCCAGGCGCGCCGTTGCAGTCGGCGTGCTCGGCACCGCCCTGTTCTTCTGCGATGCATTGATCACGCCCGCTATTTCAGTGCTCAGCGCAGTGGAAGGCATGGAGCTGCTCGGCGACGGCCTGCACCGCTTCGTGCTGCCGATCACCATCGGCATCATCCTCGGCGTATTCGCCATCCAGCGGCGTGGCACTGAACGCGTGGGGCGGATGTTCGGCCCGATCATGCTGGTGTGGTTTTGCGTGATCGGCGTGCTCGGCCTGCGCGCCATGATCGCCGCGCCTGAAGTGCTGGCGGCGGTGAATCCACTCTACGGCGTGTCGATGCTCAGTACGCATCCACTGCTCGCACTGGCCATTCTGGGCTCGGTCTTTCTGGCCGTGACCGGCGGCGAAGCACTGTATGCCGACATGGGGCATTTCGGACGCACTCCCGTACGCATCGCATGGTTCACGATCGTGTGGCCCGGTCTGCTGCTGAATTACTTTGGACAGGGCGCGCTGCTGCTCAACTCGCCGGTTCCAGTTACACAGCCATTCTTTGCGCTGATACCGGGTGCGCTGCTGCCGCTGCTGATCGTGCTGGCCACCGCCGCGACAATCATCGCCTCGCAGGCCACCATCTCCGGCGCATTCTCCGTGGCGCGGCAGGCGGTGCAGCTCGACCTGCTGCCACGCCTGCTGATCCTGCAGACCTCGCCGAATGCGCGCGGCCAGATCTACGTGCCGGCCGTGAACATCTTCATGCTGGTCAGCGTGCTGCTGTTCGTGCTGTCCTTCCGCTCATCCACCGCGCTGTCCGCTGCGTATGGCGCCTCGGTGGTGGGCACCATGCTGCTGACCACCATGCTCGGCTCGGTGGTAGCCGTCACGCAGTGGAACTGGCCTAAGTGGCGAGTGGCGCTTGTATTTGGCGCCTTTCTGCTCGTGGACCTGGCTTTCGTGCTCGGCAATGCCACCAAGATTCCACATGGCGGCTGGGTGCCGCTCAGCATCGCGGCGGTGATGTACTTCATCTTCACCACGTGGCGTGATGGCCGGACCACGCTGCGCGCGGAACTGGGCAAGCGCGCAGTAAAGCTCGACATGCTGCCAGCGCTGCTGGATGGTGCAACCCGGGTGCCCGGCACCGCCGTGTTCCTGGTGAGCAATGCCGGCTTCGTGCCCACTGCGCTGCTGCGCAATCTGGAACACAACCGCGTCTGCCACCAGACCGTCGTCATGCTGAATCTGGAAATCACGCGCACGCCGCGGTACTCAGGACCGCGTGCCTGGGTGGAGATGCCGCAGCCAAACATCTACGCGGTGCGCGCCCGATTCGGCTTCATGGAAACGCCCGATGTGATGGAGGCGCTGCGCAGCGCGCGCCAGCGTGGCCTCAAGGATATCGACGACGACGTGTCGTTCTTCCTGGGCTGGCACCTGGTGCGTGCGCGACCGCGCGATTCATTTCTCGCCGACCTCAAGTTCCGGCTGTTCGCGTACATGCAGCGCCGCAGCGCCCAGGCGGCTGAATTCTTCCGGATGCCCACGCATGGCGTGATGGTCCTCGCGACTGATATCGAGCTGTAGTTCGGGCCCCCGCCCTGCACCGCCCCGCATCGTCAGTGCGAAGGTAATCGGCACGATCACATCCACGCTGCGCGGCACGCCGTTATGCAGGTACGGCCTGAACAATGCCGCGAGCACTGAATCGCACGCAGCGCGATCCAGCGTCGCGAAGCCGCTGGAGCGATGCACAAGCGCCTTCTGCGCACGCCCGTTGCCATCCACCAGTGCGCGGACGTAGACCACGCCCTGTGCCCGCGCCTGCTTGGCGGCGGCGGGATAGACCGGATTTGGCATGCGGACCCAGTCGGCCTGCGCGATGGAAACGGGCGAATCCGAGTCGACCCCCATTGCCTTCGGCGGTGCAGCTGGCAGTGAAGGCTCAGACATCGCAACGGGCACGGTGATCGTCGCAGGTGGTGTCGGCACCTCCACATTCACCACCGGAACGACGATCTGGGGCACCGTTACTTCCAGTGGTCTGACGGGCGCTGCCGGTGGCCGCGACCGCTCGGGCGCATGCAGCATCACCACCTGGATGGGCGACGAAATGGGTTCAACATCTGCCCTCGGGCCCTGCATCGACAGCGCCAGGGCAAGCGCGCCCGCATGCAGCACGATGATTCCGGCCAGCGCGGTGCCGCGGCTGGTCCAGAAGCGGCGGGGGGGGTGGGCGATCACGTGTGGGCCCACATCCTGAGGAGGTTGTGATAATGCCCGGTAAGCGCCACGCACTCGGGCGAGTCGCCCAGCCTCGCGCGCAGTGCCTGAATGGTCAGGTCCAGGCTATGCAGCTGGGTACGGCGGCCCTCGTCGCGCACCATGCTCTGGCTCCAGAAAAAGGCGCACACCCGGGCACCGCGGGTGACGGGCAGCACCTCATGCAGGCTGGTGGCGGAATAGACCAGCAGGTCCCCGGCCGGCAGCTTCGCCTCGTGCTCGCCATAGCTGTCCTGCACCACGAGTTCGCCGCCGTCGTACTCGTCCGGTTCGCAGAGGAACAGCGTCGACGAGACGTCGCTGCGCAGGCGCTGGCCAGTTCCCGTCTGGCTCAGCACCGCGCCGTCCACGTGCCGGCCATAGGTGCCCCCACCCGTATAGCGGTTGAAGAGCGGTGGCAGGATTCTCAATGGCAGCACCGCCGAGAAGAAAACCGGATGCGTGGCCAGCCGCGCCAGGATGCGATCGCTCAACTGCCGGGAAACCGGATCGGCGGTGTCCAGCTGCTCGTTGTGCTTCACGCGCGCGCCCTGCTCTCCCACGGTGGCGCGACCATCGGACCACGATGCCGCATCGAGCGCGCGTCGGAACTCGCGCACCTCAGCCTGCGACAGCACGCCCGGTATATGCAGCATCATCTCAGTAGAACTTCACTGCGCCGCTGAGCAGGATGGTACGCGGCGTGCCAAGCACGAAGCGCGAGCCGCTGTTGTTGAGGCTGGAAAGATAGAACTTGTCCGTCACGTTCTGCACGTTGAGCTGCACCGAGACCCGCTCGCTCACCGTATAACCTGCCATCGCGTCGACCACCCAGGCGTCGGGATTGGCCGCCAGGTTGGTCGCTGTCGCCTGCGTGGAATTGCCGTTGCGGAACTGCGAGTCGGTAAAGCGAGCTCCGCCACCGATGGTCAGGCCAAAGGCAAACTTGTAGGTCGTCCAGGAAGTGAACGTGGTTTTCGGCGTATACGTCAGCTGCGCGCCATTCGTTGTCGCCGTGCCCTGCGTCACCTCGGTGTCCAGCGATGCGAATCCCGCGGTCACCTGCCAGTTCGCCGTGATCATGCCCGACGCGCCGAGCTCGAAGCCGCGCACGCTGCGCTCACCGTACTGCGTGATCTCCAGCGTTGCAGGATCCTGCGTGGCCAGATCGTTCTTGTTCCGCGTATCGAACAGCGCCGCGGTCAACACGAGGCGATTCCCGAGCAGGTCCCACTTGGTGCCAACCTCGAGGTTGGTTGCCTTCTGCGGATCAAGATTCGGCGCGTTGATGTTCACTGCCCCGGTAGTGGCATTGGGAACAGGGGTGCTGAGCGTGAAGTTCGCACCGCCTGGAGGCTGTTCCGATGTGCCGAAGGCCGCATAGACACTGCCATTCACCACTGGCTTGAAGACCACGCCAACCTTGCCTGTGAACAGCGTGCCGTCGCCTTCGAGATAGCTCGAGGCAATGGGCGTTGTCGCCACCGCGGCGATGCTGGTGAACTCGGTGCGATACCGGTCCAGCCGCATACCCGTGTTGAGACTCCAGTGATCACTGAACGTCAGCGTATCGAACAGGTACGCCGCCGCGGTCACCGTCTTGCCATCGGTGA
>JBDSGY010000305.1:0-6812 GCA_039918755.1 Steroidobacteraceae bacterium | reverse complement strand
ACCACGCCCGCGCCGACGTTGATGGCGAAGAACACGCCAGGGTCCAGCAGCGTGGCCGCGATCACCGCCATGATCCCCACGAACGATTCGATCGCCATGCTGCCGTAGCCGGCCAGCCGGATGTCACCTTCATTGGCAATCATCTTCGGCGTGGTGCCGCTCGAAACCAGCGCATGGAAGCCGGACAGGGCGCCGCACGCGATGGTGATGAACACGAACGGGAAGATCTTGCCCGCGAAGATCGGACCCGTGCCATCGGCAAAGCGCGTAATGGCCGGCATCTTGATCTCAGGATGGATCAGCAGGATGGCAACGGCCAGCAACACCACGACGCCGATCTTGAGAAACGTGGAGATGTAATCGCGCGGCGCCAGCAACACCCACACCGGCAGGATTGCCGCGATCCAGCCGTAGCCGATGATGAACCAGGCGAGCGATACACCTTCATAGTTGAACATGTTGCTGAACGTGGGGTGGTCATTGACCCAGCCGCCGGCCACCACTGCAATCAGCAACAGTGCCAGGCCCAGCAGTGAGCCTTCGAGCACGCGGCCCGGTCGCCAGTGCCGCATGAAGTAACCCACCACCATCGCAATGGGAATGGTGGAGAACACCGTAAAGGTGGCCCAGGGGCTGTGCTTCATGGCGTTCACGATCACGAGGCCCAGCACCGCGATGATGATCACCACGATCATCAGCGTGCCCACCACGGCAGCCGTGCCGCCGATGGGGCCCAGCTCGTCGCGGGCCATCTGGCCCAGGCTCTTGCCATTGCGACGCGTCGACATGAACAGGATCACCATGTCCTGCACGCAGCCACCGACCACGGCGCCGACCAGGATCCACAGCGTTCCCGGCAGGTAACCGAACTGCATCGCCAGGGTGGGGCCGACAAGCGGACCCGCGCCAGCGATGGCCGCAAAGTGGTGCCCGAACAGAACCCAGCGGTGCGTGGGGACGAAGTCGCGTCCGTTGTTGAGTCGTTCTGCAGGTGTGGCCCGACTCTTGTCGATGACGAACACCCGGGTCTCGATCCATTTGGCATAGAAGCGGTAACCCAGGACGTAGACGCAGATCGCCGCCGTCACCAGCCACAAGGAATTGATCGGCTCGTCCCGCTGCAGGGCGATGCCGCCCATCGCAAACCCGCAAATGATCGCCAGCAGCGCCGCAGCCAGTTTCGCGTACATTATTTTTGGACCCCCGGAAGACAGGCCGGGAGTGTCGCAGGATCGACGCTTGGACGCCAAGCCCCCCGGCGCCTTCGCAAGCCGAATCGCTGCAACTCACAGCGATTCTGAACTTGTGGCAATTCCCGCTCGTACGATGTAGCCCGCGCCTGGGCGCGTGCCGCATAATCCGCCTGCGCTGAAACTGGCCCGCTACGAGCGGGCCTCGTTTTTTGCATCAGGATGGAAGGGTGGCCGAGCGGTTTAAGGCTCCAGTCTTGAAAACTGGCGTGGGTTAACGCCCACCGTGGGTTCGAATCCCACCCCTTCCGCCAATTACTGATCTCACGCCGGCTCAGTAGGGCGTTTGAGGGCAAGACAGCGCCTGTAGCGGTCGTGTACGCGCCGCGCGAACCATTCGGTGGTGAGCGAACGCGTGATCTTCGGGCTGTTCAGCTTGATAACAGGCACCAGCGCACGCGGCACAGGCTGTTTGCGCTGCGCATCGGCGAGTTCGAACGTCCGAAGGAACAGCCTGCTGCGTTCAAACTCGACGCTGTCTCCCTTGGCCAGGTCGGCGCGGATCTGCACATCATTCATGCCGAGCTTGCCGGCCAGCTGGCGCACGGCGAGCTCTGTCCTGCTGGCGTCGCTTGCTGCACCGCCGGCGATCAGCAGATCGCCATCCAGCGCCAGTGGCGTCCCTGTGAGACCCGCGACGGCGGACTGGAACGCCGCATTGCGACTGGCGTAGTGCCCCGCGTTGAAATCGGCGAAGCGATACAGCGGTGAGTCGTAGCTCGCCGGGAAGTCCAGCAGGTGCGCAATGCCGAAATACAATCCCCCGCGGCGCGTGAACACTTCGCTGCGGACGCTCCCGGACTGCGGATATGGATAACGCCTCTGCTCAGCGTAGCGCTCCGCGAACGCAATGCTCACCTGCATTGGGCCCGCCGTATGCACGGGATTCCAGTCCGCGAACAGCCGCCGCCCCAGTGGCACTGCATCGATGAAATCCTCGAACAGCGCGCTGAGCGCTTTTTCCGTGCGGGCAGCGTCGATGCGCTCGCTGTAGCTACGGCCGTCGGGCGAAGGCAGCGCGAGCGCGCCCCGCAGCAGGAGCTTCGGCACGTTGTGGCTGGCAGCGCGTGCCTCGATCTCGCGCCGCGCGATGGCGGGCAGCCCGGGGATGGGCGGGTCGACCCTCAGGCCCGTTTCCTGCTCGCCGACCGCGACGACCGCGCAGATGTGCTCGTCCGTCGGCGCGAGCTCCAGGGCTTCGAAGGCGGCGAAAATGTCCACGGCCCAGCCGTCTCGATTGTCGAGCTTGGCAGGCAACAGCGCCAAGATGCGGGCGCGCGCAACGTCCGGATCGATCCGTGCGTCCTCGGCGCGGCGGGCTGGACCTGAGCAAGCGCACAGGGCGAGCACGCCAGCAACGAGCATCCAGCGTGTCATCGGCATATCAGCGGTGATTCCACCACAGCAATACGCCACCCACCACGACACTCAAGGCCCCGAAAGCGGCCCACTGGATTTGACCCGTCATGAAGCTGCCCGGCAGGATGTTGAAACCCTGCAGTATCCAGACCACGCCGATGGTCACCAGCATCACGGCGATGATACGAACGAGGACGCGCATGGGTTCCTTACCTTGAGTGGCCCGCGGGCAGGTGCGCGTAATAATACGGCAGGGAACCGCCGGGTGACATGTAGCGCGCCGTCAACCGCGCGGCGTTTCTGCATGCAGACGCGCAACGGCCGCGATCAGGGCGTGCCCGTTGACTGGCTTGCCGAGATGCACCTGATAGCCTGCTTCCATGGCGGCAGATCTCTCCTCGGTGCGGACGAAGGCCGTAAGTGCGATGGCTGGCAACGCCTCCGGCGAGTAACCCGCTGCCCGCAGGGCCCGCATCAGCTCATACCCATCTTTACCAGCCATCCCGATATCGCTGATGAGGACGTCAGGCTTCTTGGACTGGATTTGTGCGAGTGCTGCGTTACCGCTATCGGCCTCCCGTACCCAGGCGCCGGCATCAAACAGAAGCCTCACGATGAGCGATCGGGCGTCTTCGCTGTCTTCGACCACCAGAATGTCGAGGCCTTCGAGCGAGGCTGCGTGGACTTCCCCTGCGGACTGACGTGGCAGCTCTGTGAGCGGGATTCGCACACGGAAAGTGGCACCCTGGCCTTCGCCTGCGGACGCCGCATCGATAGTGGCGCTGTGAGCGACAACCAAATGTCGAACAATGCTCAAACCAATGCCAAGTCCCGCAAAGTTCTTGCGCGTACCGCTCTCTTGTTGACTGAATCGATCGAACAGCCTTGGCAGAAACTCTGCGCTGATTCCCTTTCCGGAATCGCTGACAGTGAGCTCGAAACAGCCATCGACGACGCTGGTGCGGACTGCGACCCTGCCACCCGCCGGTGTGAATTTGATGGCGTTGGTGAGCAGATTCCACACCACCTGCTGCAGTCTCGCCTCGTCACCGAGAACGGATACGGGCTCTTGATGCCTGTCCAGAGTCAGGTCGATTTGCTTCACCTTCGCCTGGGGCGCGGTGATCTCCATCGCCGCATCCACCACCGCAGACGGGTCGACCACGGCCATGTTCAGCCGCATCTTCCCGAACTGGATCCCTGCGAAGTCGAGCAGATCGGCAGTGAGGTGGGATTGCACGCGGGAATTGCGTTCGATCGCCTCCACGCCTTGCCGCACAACCGGAGGAAGATTCGGCATCCTGCGCAGCAAGCTCGCCCACCCGAGAATTGCAGAGAGGGGGTTGCGCAACTCGTGCGACAGCATGGCCAGGAATTCGTCCTTCATCTGATTGCTGCGGTCTGCTTCGGCCCTGGCCGTGCGCTCACTCAACAGAAGATGTTCGCGCTCCTGCTCACCGCGGAAACGCTCAGTCACGTCATTGACCACAGCAATGCGTGCGCCGGTTTCGGACTCGACCACGATGCGCCATTCGCTCTGGCGGCGTTCGCCGTCACTGCGACCGATCGGAACCAGCCCCTCCCACCGGCCGCCCTTCGCAAGTCCGGTGTTTATTTCACTCAGCCGAGGCGCGAATTCCCCACAGGCCAGGGTGTCAAAGCGCGTGCCGAGCAGTGCTGAACGCTCGGCTCCGGCGAGTTCACAGAATGCCGTGTTGACATCTGTGAACCGCAGATGATCGTCCATGATCGTGATGCCGCTTGCGGTCAGCTGGAATACGGCCTTGAAGCGCGCATCTGCGTGGCGCCGCACTCTGTCGGCTTCCTTGGCGAAAAGCAGTGCCCGCACGGTGGAAATCAGCACCAGCGGTTCGACGGGGTGCGTCAGGTAACTGTCCGCCCCGGCCAACAGCCCATATTGCATGTCTGCGGTGTTGGTGAATGTAGCCGACAGGTACGTGATCGGGAGATTGGCAGTAGATACGCGGCTGCGAAGATTCCGGCAGACCTCGAAGCCATCCATGTCCGGAAGATTCACGTCCAGCACGATGAGCGCAATGTTCTCAGTGGCAAGGGAGATCGCCTCGGTGCCAGTCTCTGCCTCGATGGTGTCGAAGCCTGCGGCCTGCAGGATGCGCACCGTGCCGTAGCGGGAGGCAGCGTGATCGTCGACGACCAGAATGCGCGCCATTGCTTGCTGCGGGACTGCCGTTTTCATGTCGGCGAATCCCGTATCGCCGCATTCTCGAAGTGCAGTGGAATGGAAACCCAGAAGCGGGAGCCTTTGCCCAGTTCGCTTTCCACACCCACATTGCCGCCCAGGAGTTCCGCGAAACGCTTCGATAATGACAACCCGAGGCCGGATCCTCGCAGGCGCTTCTGCAGGCGGTTGTCCAGCTGCACGAAATCCTCGAACAATGTCGGGAGGTGCTCGGCGGCGATTCCAATCCCGGTATCCGTGATCGAGAACTCCACTTTTTCTTCCGGCATCCGCCGCGCGCCGACGCGGATTTCGCCCTCTCGCGTGAACTTCAGCGCGTTGGAAATGAAGTTGCGAAGGATCTGCGAGAGCTTCTTGTCGTCGGTGTAGAACTTGGGCATCTGGTCGGATTCCTCGAACACCAGTGTCACCGCCGATTGCGTCAACATGGGCTTGAACATGCCGCGCAGCGCTGAGAAGAGGTCCACCATGTCGAACCATTCCGGCGATATCGCAATACGTCCGGCATCCATCTTCGCGAGGTCAAGCAGGTCGTTGACCATGTCCGACAGTTCGACGGCCGATGCCCGCACAAACTCAACCTGCTTCTTCTGTTCCGGACTCAAGGGTCCGTCCATCTGCTGCAGCAGGATGTGCGTGATGCTGGTGATCGCCGTGAGTGGGGTGCGGAATTCGTGACTCATGTAGGAAAGAAACCGGCTTTTAAGCTGCAGCGACTCACCAAGCTGGTTGGCCTTGTCGTCAAGTTCCGCGTAAAGCGCCACTACACCCTTATTCGTTTCGTCCAGCTCGGCATTCAGGGCGTCCACCTGCGCCTTCGCCGCCTCGAGCTCTTGGCGCAAGGCATTGACCTGCGTCTCATTCACTGGCGCACGACCAGAATAGTTGCATCGTCCCTGGGTCGCGAGTGTTCGCGAAACAGCAGCGCGGCAATGATGGACGGATGTCGTTGTTCGAGTCCTGGGTGACTCGACAGCGTCCACCGCGCCGAGACGCCATCAGAGTGCATCACCAGCAATGAGGCTGGATCTGGCGCGAACTCCACCTGCTGAATCCGCCGGACCTGCACACCGAGGATGCCGCTGTGCGACACCATGCCACGTGAAAGGCGGGAACTGAGCAGGTGGCCTGAGATGTTGCCCACGCCAGCGTAGGAGAGGCTGCGATCAAGCCTGAATTTCGAGCAGGCGGCCGCGGCACCGCGCGTCCCGGACATCTTGCCATGTGCACGTTCAAGCACCGCCCTGGGTTCATCGTGCGGGGCCGCTGCGAAGGCATCGGCCATGGCCTCCGCTGCCTCGGCTGCCAGCGGGCCATGGCCGAGCCCATCCACGACACAGGCGGCGATGGCATCCGGCCCGTATGCCAGACGCCAGGCATCGCCACAAACCGACTCGCTGCCCAGTGGACAACAGATGGCGCCAAACGCGACCGGCGGTTGCAGACCCACCCGCGCCACGACCACGCAACCCTTGCCTGCAGCGGAGTAGATGTCGAACTCGGAACTGGCGCGACGCACTGCGCCGAGTCCTTGTCCCGCAGTACCGCCAGTTGAATAGCCATCCTGCAGACAGCGATCGACATTTTCCATGCCACGGCCGCGATCTACCGCGAGGATCTCGATCTGCGCGCCGATCGCCTGGATGAAGAGATCTCCGCCGCCTGCGTGGCGCCAGAGATTCGTACCGAGCTCTGATGCAATGATGCCAACGCGGCCCACGTCGGTCTCCCCCAACGCGAGGGCCTGGCCCATACGCTGCGCGACGCGCCTCGCTTCCCCGATGGCACTTTCATGATCAACGGCGATGCGCACTTGCCTGGCGGCTCCCACAACCTGCATGCCTACTTCCACCGCGTGATGGTGACCCGCGTGCCGATGCCTACCTTCGTATCGATCTCGAATTCATTGACCAGCCGGCGTGTGCCAGAAAGTCCCAGGCCCATTCCGGACCCGGAGGTCCAACCATCCGTGAGCGCCATCT
>JBDSGY010000304.1:0-5153 GCA_039918755.1 Steroidobacteraceae bacterium | reverse complement strand
GCCGTAGCGCCGCTGCGCGAGCTCGCCCTCCAGCGCGCGCCGCAGGTCGTCGATTTCTTCCTCGTCCACGAACAGGTCGCTGTTGCGCGTCACGCGGAACGGATAGCACCCGTGCACTTCCATGCCGGGAAACAGCAGCGCCATGAACTCGGACACGATGTTCGACAGCAGCACCAGCGAGATACCGCTGTCGCCATTGGGCACGCGCACCACGCGCGGCAACGAGCGCGGCACCTGCACGACCGCAAGCTCGGTGTCGCGCCCGAAAGCGTCCTTGCCCTTCAGGCGCACCACGAAGTTCAGGCTCTTGTTCTGGATGCGGGGAAAAGGCCGTGCCGGATCCAGACCCATCGGGCTCAGGACTGGCTCCACTTCGTTGTGGAAATGCTGCTCCAGCCACGCCCGGTCAGGGGCTGACCAGATGTCGCGTGTCTGCAGCCGCACGCCCTCGGAACTGAGCTGCGGCAGCAGCTGCTCGTTGAGGCAGGTGTACTGGGCCGCGATCAGCTGCGCGGCGCGCCGCTGTATGGCCGCCAGCTGCACGTCGACGGGCGTGCGATCCGGTCCGCTGAACGGCGTGCCCAGCTCTTCCAGTTGCTTGAGCCCCGCCACCCGGATTTCGAAGAACTCGTCGAGATTGCTGGAAGAAATGCAGAGGAAACGCAGGCGCTCGAGCAACGGCAGCGACGCATCCATCGCCAGTGCGAGCACACGCTGGTTGAATTCCAGCAACGACAGCTCGCGGTTGATGAACAGGTCCATGTTGTCCGGAGCATGCTGTCGCACGAGTGTTACGGATTCGTGACAGCGCCGCGATGCAGTGCGCCCAGGACTCGCGGGCCTTCCGCGCCCGTCACCGCCACCAGGTTGCCGGGCAGTCCGGCGATGAACCGATGCGCCAGCCACGCGAACAGCGCCGCCTCCACATGCTCCGGCGCAATGCCGCGCGCCGCCGTGCTGTGAACCTGGGTGCCGGGCATCTGCAGCGCCAGTCGCCGCATCAGTTCGCGGTTGTAGGCGCCGCCACCGCACACCAGCAGTTCGTCGGGTTGCACGCCGCTGAAATCACGGATGGCCAGCGCAATGGTGGCGGCCGTGTACTCACACAACGTGGCCTGCACGGCGGCCACGGGGCCGCATTCCACGGCCAGTGCCCGCTGCAGCCACAGCCGGTGAAACAGCTCGCGGCCCGTGCTTTTGGGCGGGCGCCGCTGCAGATAAGGCTCGCGGAGCAGCAGTTGCAGCAACGCCTCGTGCACCTCTCCATTTGCAGCGAGCGCGCCGTCCTTGTCATAGGGAGTGCCGAGATGTTCGCTGGCCCAGAGGTCCATCAGGCAATTGCCGGGGCCGGTATCGAAGCCCGCAACGCTGCCATCCGGCGCCAGCACGGTGATATTCGAGATGCCACCGATATTGACTACCACCCGCGCCGCGCCCGGTACCGCAAATGCGGCGGCGTGAAAGGCCGGCACCAGCGGCGCGCCTTCACCGCCTGCCGCCATGTCGCGTCGCCGAAAGTCGGCCACTACATCGATGCCCGTGTATTCCGCAATCCGGTTGGCATCCCCGATCTGCAGGGTGAACGGCAGGGCAGCTGCAGGTCGATGGAGCAGGGTCTGGCCGTGGCTCCCGATGGCGCGCACCTGATCCGCCGCAACGCAGGCGCTCTCCAGCAGTTGCAGCGCGGCGGCGGCAAAGACTTCACCGACCTCGGCATCGAGTGCGCCGAATTCATCCAGATCGCAGGCGCCGGGGTGAGCCACGGCGATCTTGAGTCGGCGTGACAGCGCCACGGGATAGTCCACATGCAACGCGGCGCGGATGGAAAACTGCTCGTTGTTGATATCCAGCAGCACGGCTTCCACGCCGTCCATGCTGGTACCGGAGATCAGGCCGGCATACAGAGTCATGTTTTGTGCGCTCGCTGACTTCAGCGCGAAGCCAGCGCGGCACCGGAAGCAGCCTGGCGCGCATCGAGCCTGGCCAGCAATGGTGCCGTCTGCAGATCGAACTTTGCACGTTCCGATGCGGGCACCGGCGGGCCCGGCTCACCGCGGCGCATGGCCTTTTGCGGATCGATGAACACGCCGCGTTCGATGTATTCGAAATGCAGGTGCGGACCGGTGGCAAGTCCGGTCATGCCGACATAGCCAATCACCTGCCCCTGTTCGATTTTCGAGCCGTTGCCCAGGCCCTGCGCGAAGCGCGACAGATGACCGTACCGTGTAACCACCTTGCCCGCATGCGCGATTTCGACCACGTTGCCGAAGCCGCCTTTCACGCCGCGGTACTGCAGCCGGCCCGCACCCGCTGCGCGCACGGGCGTGCCCGATGGCGCCGCGTAGTCCACGCCGCGATGTGCGCGGATGCGGTTCAGCACCGGATGCTTGCGGCTGGGGTTGAAGATCGAGCTGATGCGCGAGAACTGCACCGGCGCCTTCAGGAAGGCCTTGCGCAGGCTGGTACCATCGGGCGTGTAGAAATCGGCTTTGCCAGCGGCGTTTTCATAGCGCACTGCGCGGAAGCGCTTGCCGTCGTTGATGAATTCGGCAGCCAGGATATTGCCGTCGGCGAGGTTCTCGCCGTCGCGTTCGAGCTGTTCGTAAATCAGCGTGAACGAATCCCCGGCGCGCAGATCGAGCACGAAATCCACGTCCCAACGGAAGATCTCGGCCAGTGCCATGGTCGTGGCGTCGCGCAGGCCGGCAGCCGTGCCCGCTGCAAAAAGCGATGATTCGATGGTGCCGGCCGCCGTGACCACATTGTGCTGCAGCGGCAGATCCTCAACGCTGGCCACGAACTGGTCAGTGTCATTGCGTTCGACATGCAGCGTCTGGCTGAGCGACAGCGGTCGTTTCAGACCCACCAGTTGCTCGCCGCGCGTGAAGAACGTCAGCAGGTCACCGGGCCGCAGTCGGTCCAGGGCGTGACGCGCGGCGTCCAGGGAGCGGATGTTGGCGAGGTCCGACATCGAAAACTCGAGCCGGCGGAAGATCTGGTCCAGGGTGTCGTTGCGGGCGACCACGACCTTGACCTCGGAAAGCCGGGCGCTGGCAGCCTGCAGGGCCGCGCCAACTGCGGATTCGCCCTGGCGCGCCGCCTCGAAGGCGCTCATCGCCACCCGGGTGGCGTCGGCCCGATGCCCCAGTCCCGCAGTGATGTGCATGCCCACGCCCACTACAGCGGCACAGCACAGCAGCTGCAGCCCCCGCAGTGGAACCATGCTGCCGCGTGCTTTTGAGGGGAGGGGGTTCGCGATCACGGAAACTGCCACCAGATCAGCCTGTTACATAATGTTCAAGTGAACCTATCTAATGATGCCCGCAGGGTCAACGCCCACGCACCCGCAAATCCCTGAAACTGCGACTCGCGGCACGGGTGCGGCAGCCTTCGGCTATTCTTTGATCGCAACATGACCGACAAAGACAGCCCGCCGGAGCTTTCCGGCCCCCTACGCGGGCAGCTCGCCGAGATCTCGCGCGGCACCCAGGAAGTCCTCACCGAAGCCGACCTGATCCGCAAATTGAAGCGCGACCGGCCACTGATCATCAAGGCCGGTTTCGATCCCACCGCACCGGACCTGCACCTCGGACACACCGTGCTGGTCAACAAGATGCGGCAGTTCCAGCAGTTCGGTCACGAAGTGGTTTTCCTGATTGGTGATTTCACCGGCATGATCGGTGACCCCACCGGGCGCAACGTCACGCGGCCGCGCCTGACGCCCGAAGCCATCAAGGAAAACGCTGCCACGTACGAGAAGCAGGTCTTCAGGATTCTCGATGCAGGCAAGACGCGCGTTGATTTCAATTCGCGCTGGTTTGGTCCCATGCCCGCATCAGGATTGATCGAAATTGCCGCAAAACATACGGTCGCGCGCATGATCGAGCGCGACGACTTCACGAAGCGGTTCAGATCCAACCAGCCGATTGCACTGCATGAATTCCTTTATCCACTGGTGCAGGGATACGACTCGGTCGCATTGAAGGCCGACGTCGAACTCGGTGGCACTGACCAGAAGTTCAACCTGCTCGTAGGTCGCAATCTGCAGGAGCAGTACGGGCAGGAGCCGCAGGTGGTGATCACCGTGCCGCTGCTCGAGGGCCTGGATGGCGTCAACAAGATGTCCAAGTCGCTCGGCAATTACGTAGGCATCGCCGAAGACGCCGACTCGCAGTTCGGCAAGCTCATGTCGATTTCGGACAGCCTGATGTGGCGCTATTTCGAACTGCTCAGCTTCCGCCCGCTGGCCGACATCGCGGCACTGAAAAAAGCGGTGGAACAGGGCCGCAACCCACGCGACGTGAAGTTCGAGCTGGCCGGGGAAATCGTGGCCCGGTTCCACGACGCCACCGCGGCAACGCGGGCGCGGGAAAACTTCATCGCCCGCTTCACGCAGAAAACACAGCCTACCGACCTGCCCCTGCAGTTCATCTCTGCCGGCGACGCGGGCGGCGTGAAGCTGGCTGCGGCCCTCAAGGAGGCCGGGCTTGCCGCGAGCAACTCCGAGGCAAATCGCAAAATCCAGGAAGGCGCGGTGAAAGTGGACGGCAACAAGACCGTTGACCGCGATATGCGCCTGATTTCGGGGGCGGAATACGTCCTGCAGCTGGGCCCTCGGAAATTCGCCCGCGTGCAGGTGTCGCCTCCGGATTGAATCCGGTAGCCACCCCCGCCCGACGGGGGCCGCAACCCCCTGTATCGCGGCCTGCCGGCATTCATCGGGGGATTTTGAAAGATCGTTGACAGGGCAGTTTCGATGGCTATACTGCGCCCCCTCGCGACGGCTGCGCTGCATCAAAGCAGCGGCAATTAAGGGCCGAAACGAAAGAAGGTTTTAAGGGTTGACGGGACGTAGCTTGAGGCTATACTTCCGCCCCCCGCCTGACCCCAAAAGGGAAAAGGCGAATACCGGTGTCCACTGCGACCCCGGTGCTGTTTAAAAATTCGGCAGGTAATTTGTGTGGGGACTCGTGTCATGAACTTTGTGTGTCATTGACCGAGTGACCAAAAAAGTCCAGCAATGGGTTTTGAGTTCACTCTTTTTAGTTGAAAGTTCAAAAGCTTCAAGTGAAGAGTTTGATCCTGGCTCAGATTGAACGCTGGCGGCGTGCTTAACACATGCAAGTCGAGCGGTAGCAGGCGTAGCAATACGT
>JBDSGY010000303.1:0-3007 GCA_039918755.1 Steroidobacteraceae bacterium | reverse complement strand
ACGGCTCGTATTTCCGATGCGGCGCCGACCGCGCGTACCCGACCATGGCGGGTGATGTCATCCTCAATGGCGATGGCATGGCCTCGGTGTTTCACATCGTCGATGGCAAGGTGGACTTCCGCTGCCGCTACGTGAAGACGCAGCGCCATCTTGCTGAACGCAGTGCGCGCACGCGGCTGGCCGGGAAGTACCGCAATGCATTCACCGACGCGCCGGAGCTCGCTGGTCTTGATCGTGACAATACTGGCAATACGAGCGCGTTCTGGCATCACGGCCGCCTGTACGCCCTGCGCGAAGATTCGGTTCCAATGGAACTGGATCCCGACACCCTGGAAACGCGCGGACCGGCCGAGTTCAAGCCGGACCTCAGGACGCGCACCATGACTGCGCACCCGAAGATCGATCCGGTCACTGGTGAGTGGTGGAGCTACGGCCAGTTCTGCCACAAGGAATACCGCAACGAGATGGCGCTGACGGTGCTCGACCGCGACGGCAGGCTCATCCGCCAGGAAGAGCTGGTGATGCCGTATCCCGGCGTCTGCCATGACTTCGCGATGACGCGCGAACATGTGGTGTTCACCGTCATGCCGCTCACCGTCGACATGGCCCGCGTGCGGTCCGGCGGCGATTTCTATGCCTGGGATCCATCGCTGCACCCGATGTACGGCGTCATGCCGCGCAGCGGCACCACCGCGGACATTCGGTGGCACGCGGTGCCGGGCGCGATGATTGCGCACTTCATGAACGCCTATTCCGAAGGCGGGAAGGTGATCGTCGACGGATTTGCCGCGCCGGGCAACAGCTTCGGCTTCTTCAAGGACGTCGACGGCAACCCCACGCGCAACGCCGTCGCCGAGAGCTGCCTCACCCGGCTCACCTTCGATCTGGCGGATCCCGCCGCCAAGGTGGGTTTCGAGCCGTTTGCTGGCGCGATCGGTGAAATGCCCAAAATGGACGATCGCTATGCCCTGCAGCCGTACCGATATGGCTGGCACAAGACGGTAGAAGGCATCGCCATGGTGGACTGGCGGACGGGCGCGCACCGCGTACATCAGCTGCTCAAGACCGAGAATCCGGGGCTGGCGCAGGAAACCGTGTTCGTGCCCCGCTCGCCTGCCGCCGCGGAAGGCGATGGCTACATTCTGTCCGTGGTGAATCGTGTGCGGGAGAATCTGGCCGAACTCTATGTGCTCGATACGAACGACTGGCTGGGTGCGCCGGTCGCGCGCGTGCGGCTGCCATTCAATCTTCCCATGAGTTTTCATGGCTGTTTCGTATCGCGCGGCGGAGCAATGCTGCCGCGCTGACCAGCGATGCGGTTCAGGCCACGGCCATGTGGTCCAGGCACTGGCCGGCGAGCCGCTCAAGGTTCTGATTCAGCGCGCGCAGTTCCCCGGCCGAGAACAAGCGGTTGAATTCGTGCTCGAATTGCCGCCATTCGGCGCTGAAGGCGGTGTAGACCTTGCGACCTTTCGGCGTCAGCGCGAGATATGCGCTGCGACGGTCTTCCGGGTGGGCCGTTCGCCGGACAAAGCCGTCGGCCGCAAGCTTGCGCAGCGCGCGACTGAGATCGCCGCGATCCAGCCAGGCATAGTCGGCAAGTTCACGGAAAGTAGACCTGTGGGCCAGCGACAGCAATGCCACCGCGCGCCACTGCGCCACGTTGAGCCCGAATTCACCCAGGCGACGAACCATGCAGCGATCGACCAGCCGACCGAGAATGGCCAGATGCAGGGCGAGATTGGGCGTGCCGTTGACCCGCCAGGCCTTGTCCAGCTGGCCCAGCGACCCCCCCTTCTTTTGCGTCATCGTCGCCGCTGATCCCTACCAGTTGTAACCCAGGCGAGCGTAGAGGAACCGGCCGTTGAATCCAAATGGCGAGTAGCGCGAGTAGGAAGTTGCACCGGTCGTGTTCACGGCAATGGGCGTCTTGGTCGGGTATTTGTCGAGGATGTTGTCCGCACCCGCGGCGACGGTAAAGCCGTGACCGAAGCGCGTGCGCAACTCGAGGTCGACCAGTACCGCCGAGCCGAGGTACACGTCGAGCGGCGCCGTGGGCTGCGGTTCGACGATCTTGCCGTAGTGCGTTGCCTTCAGCGTTGCACCGAGTCCACCGAACCCGGTCGGCTGGTCCCAGTTCACCATCAAGGACTGCTTGTTGTCAGGCTGCCCTTCCTCGAAGGTGATCACGTTGATGCGTCCGAACAGCGTGCCGCCCTGTGGAATCACATTGGTGGTTGGCAGCGAAGTGACGTCGGTGGAATTCCAGTTGGCCGACAGCGTGAAATCCCATTTGCCGATGGCTGCGGTCGGAAGGGCATAGTGCAGCACGGCATCGATACCCTTGGTGGTGGTATCCACGCCATTGATGAAGAATCGTGCGCGCCCGATGCCGAACGGCTGCAGCAACGCGTCAATGGCTGGCGTGCCCCCCAGGTTCTCGGAGAGCACGATGCGGTCGTCTATCTCGATGCGATAGACATCGACCGTGGCCTCGAACCCGGAGAGCTGGAATACCGCGCCAAGCGAATAGTTCGTTGATTCCTCGGGCTGCAGCGGCTGGGCCCCCAGCGCCCGCGCTACTGCCGAGGAAGGCGGAAACGTTCCGACCTCGAAGGGCACGCCAGCAATGAAGTTCGTCGCGGTTGAAGTGAAGTAGCTCTGTTGCAGTCCAGGAGCGCGGAATCCCGTCGACACCGTACCGCGCAGCGCGAAGCTGTCGACGAATTCATAGCGGGCCGACATCTTGCCGGTCACTTCCGAGCCGAAATCCGTGTAGTCCTCGCCACGCACGGCGATGGAGGTTGTCAGCTTGCTGGAAAGCGGCGCTTCGAATTCGGCGTAAAGCGCGATGTTGCTGCGATGCTCGTCGACCTCATTGCCTGGCTGAAAGCCAGGAAATCCCTGCGCCCCGGGGGTGGGATTGCCGAAGGCGGCGCCCTGCCGCGGACCTGCGATATACGACGCCACCTCACCTGCCGTGATGCTGTAGCTTTCGCGGCGCGCT
>JBDSGY010000302.1:0-4725 GCA_039918755.1 Steroidobacteraceae bacterium | reverse complement strand
CCATGTGCCCGATGGACAGTTCAAAGGTGCTGTCGACGTCATCGGTCAGCGCCAGGTGGTTCTGCAGATAGCCGGTGATGCGCCGCGTCGGCACCACCAGCAGCGGCGCCTTGATGAAGCCGTTGTCACCTTCGCCACCCGCCATGAACGTGGCGCTGCCCGGGAAAACCTGCCCGTATTGAAATGCGCGGGGCGTGCCGTTGGCATTGAATGCGGTCCCGCGCAGGACCGAAGCCGCGCCCGCGCCGGCGATGATCAATCCACCGGGGACTGCCTGCACATTGTGCGTATGCGCCAGGATGTTGTTGACCGGCAGCGAGGCGATCCGGTTCGCGCCCGTATTGGAGATGACCTGGTATTCCTGCGCGCACCACGCCCGGGTGTAGCAGCTGCCCACTCCCTGGTTGTCGTCAAAATCAAATGCCAGGGTGAGATTGCCGCGGCCGCCCGCGTACGCCTGCCCGCCCGCAATGCTGGCGTGCACGCTCTCGTTGTCGCCCTCGTGGCTGGCGCCGAACTGCAGGCTGGCGCGCACGCCTTCGAGGTCGTTCTTCAAGAGCAGATTGACCACACCGGCCACGGCATCGGAGCCGTATTGCGCCGAAGCGCCGCCGGTCACGACTTCGGCACGCTCCACCAGGATGGCGGGGATCTGGCCGATATCCACCGTGCCCTGCAGTGTCGAGGGCGCAAAGCGCCTGCCGTTGACCAGCACCAGCGTGCGCACCGGAGCCAGGCCCCGCAGGTCCAGTTGTGTCATGCCCGCGTTGGCTGGCGAAATATTCGAAGTCTGCGGGCTGGTGGAAGCGCGGAACGACGGGAGTGTGTTGAGCACGGCGCCGATGTCGGTCGCGCCCATCCGCTCGATGCGCTCGGCGCCCACGACGGTCACCGGAGTCGGCGCCGTGACGCCGTCGCGAACAATGCGCGATCCGGTCACCACGACTTCGTCGAGGCCCGCGTCCGTACCTGCGCCATCTGCCGCGCTCACGCTTCCGGCTGCGCCAGCCGCCAGCATGGTTGCCAGGGCCGCGCCCACAGCGGTAATTCGCGAGCGTTCACTGCGTGACTTCATCTTCAATTGCTCCCCACGAGATCTTCAGGACACAGCACCTGTGTCGGTGCGCTTCCCCAGTGCGCGGCAAGCGCCTGGCGTTATGGGAAGACTGTACGCCCGAACGGGCATCGTTAGCGCCATGCTTGTGGAAGGCAGGTTCCCATTAGTGGGAACCACTGACGCGCGCTGGCTGTGCTTAGATGGCCACGTCTCGAAATTCGAAAAAACATCCGGGGGCGTTTCATGTCACGGCAATCAGTCTCTGGCGGTGTGTGGTCACTGCTCGTAGTGATCGTGGCCGCCTGCTGTCCAGACTCAACCTCTGCGCAGGCGCAGGCGGCGTCCGCAGCCATTGCGACCACCACCAGCGGCCAGCTGCGCGGCGCCATCCAGGATGGCATCCAGGTCTTCAAGGGCATCCACTACGCCGCTGACACCGGCGGTGCCAATCGCTTCAAACCTCCGCAGTCGCCAGCAAGCTTCGCTGGCGTGCGCGACGCCCTTGCATACGGCGATCAATGCCCGCAGATGATTCCGACCGGCGGCAATGAACCTCCGGATGACGGATCTACGCCCACCAGCGAAGATTGCCTGGTGCTGAATGTGTGGACGCCAGGCATCCAGGGCAAGCGCCCGGTCATGGTGTGGCTGCACGGCGGTGGTTACATCGTGGGCTCGGGTGCCTCCCCGGCCACCGATGGCACCCGGCTCGCGCGGCAGGGCGATACGGTGATCGTGACGCTGAATCATCGCCTCAACGTGCTGGGCTATCTCTATCTGGGCGAAGCTGCCGGGGCGCAGTTCGCCGATTCCGGCAATCTGGGCCAGCTCGACCTGATCGCGGCCCTGCGCTGGGTGCACGACAACATCGCTGCATTCGGCGGCGACCCGTCCAATGTCACCATCTTCGGGGAATCCGGTGGCGGCGGAAAGGTGTCAGCCCTGCTGGCGATGCCGCAGGCAAAGGGATTGTTCCAGCGCGCCATCATGCAGAGTGGCTTCGGCCTGCAGGCGATCACCCAGTCCGAAGCAACGAAGTCGACGGACAAGCTGCTGTCGATTCTCGGACTGCGGCGCGATCAGGTAAAGCAGCTGCAGGCAATGCCGGTGAAGAAACTGCAGGACGCCATGCGGATTGTCACCGGCGGCACGCCCGTCGGCATCGGCCCCGTGCTGGACGGAAGGTCCGTCCCACGCCATCCGTTTTCACCGGATGCTCCGGCCATCACGGCCGACGTGCCGATCATCGCCGGGTACAACAAGGATGAGACCACGGTGCTGTTTCCGCCGGCCGACGCATTCGACCTGGATTGGCCGGGATTGCGCGCGCACCTCGTGACGGAAATGCGGGGAATGGACGTCGATGGCGTGATCGCGCGCCTGCGGGCACTGCGCCCGCGTGCCACTGCCAGCGATCTGTACTTCACGGTGACCACCGAGCTTGGCATGGGCACGGGAGCCCGTACAGCGGCAAGCCGCAAGGCCGAGCTGGGTGCAGCGCCTGCCTATCTCTATCGCCTGGAGTTCGAATCCAGTGCCAATGGCGGACGCCTGCGTGCTCATCACGGCCTGGATGTCGCGCTGGTGTTCAACAATGTCAGTGCCGCAACCAGTGTGGGTGATGACCGCGCGGCGGCCCAGCAGGTTGCCGATGCGATGAGCGCTGCCTGGCTGCGCTTCGCACGCACCGGTGATCCCAATGGACCTGGCCTTGCCTACTGGCCTGCCTTCGATGGCACGCATCAGCAGACCATGGTGTTCAACGCGGTCTCGCGCGCTGTCTCTGATCCCATCCGTGAAGTCAGGCAACTGCTGACACGGCCACTCGCCCAGCAGTGGCAGCAGCCGGGAGCCCGCGGCGACCAGCAGCGCCACTACTATTTCACTGAGGCGCAGCAGGAAATGCCCTACCGGCTGTATGTACCGGATAGCTATAGCCCCGATCGGCAAACCCCGCTGGTCGTCGCTTTGCATGGTTATGGTGGCAACCAGAATTCCTTCTTCGACAGCGTGGGTGACCTGCGGGCCTTGAGTGATCGCTACGGGTTCATCTTCCTCGCACCGATGGGCTATTCAAGCAGCGGCTGGTATGGCGCGCCGCTCAGCGTGCCCGGCAGTGCGCCGCGCGCCAATGTTCCGCAGGTACCGCCCAAGGATCCGGTCATGGAGCGTCGCGAGCGCGACCTGAGCGAGGCGGATGTCATGAACGTGCTGCAACTGGTGCGCAAGGAATACAACATCGATCCCGCGCGCATCTACCTGATGGGTCACTCGATGGGCGGCATGGGCGCGTGGTACCTGGGGCAGAAATACGCCGACACCTGGGCGGCGATCGCATCGCTGTCCGGCACACTCGATCGCGTCGACTACTCGCTCGACCGACTCGTCAAAATGCCGGTGATGCTCGCCGTTGGCTCGACGGAAACCCCCACCGTGGAAGCCTGCAGGGAACAGATTGCGGCCATGGAAAAGCTGGGCATGAAGCCGGTGTACGCGGAGATTGCCGGGGGCACGCACGGGTCGATGATCGCTCCCGCAACGCCACTGGTGTTCGAGTTCTTCGCCCGGCAGCGGCGGACAATCCGCAATCAGCAGGGACTTTCAGGCAGGCAGACCGGCGACGGCGTAAAGTAGCAGCCCAAAATCGAAATACCCTGCGCTGGCCCACGCCTGGCAGCAGGCCGGGGAGGTTCCTTGCGTTCCAATGCCATGCCGGCAGCCATCGCGCTGCTCACGATTGTCGCTTTCTCATCGGCATGCGCGCGCAAGGAAGTCGCAGCTGTCCCGCCACCGCCCGCTGCGGGCCAGGTCGACGACGCGCGCCTCAATGCCCCCGACCCCGGCAATTGGCTCGCCCATGGCGGCAACCAGCAGGCGCATCGCTATTCACCGCTGGACCAGATCAACATCGAGACGGTGGCGCAGCTAAAGCCGGCGTGGTCGCTGGATCTGGACACCTGGCGCGGCCAGGAAGCCACGCCCATCGTGGTGGACGGCGTGGCCTATGTGACGACGGCGTGGAGCAAGGTCTACGCCGTGAATGCGCAGACGGGTCAGCTGAAATGGCAGTACGACCCGAAGGTGCCGGGACCTAACGCGGCGAAGAATTGCTGCGACGTCGTCAGCCGCGGCGCGGCGGTGTATCGCGGCAAGGTCTTTGTCGCGACCTTCGATGGACGCCTGATTGCGCTGGACGCGAACACCGGCGTGCCGGTGTGGTCGAGCGCCACCTTCGACCCGGACTCCATGCAGGCGATCAGCGGCGCGCCGCGGGTCGGTGGCGGGCTGGTCTACATCGGCAACAGCGGTGGCGAGTTTGGCGGCCGTGGTTTCGTGACGGCCTATGACGCGGACAGCGGCAAGCTCGCATGGCGCTTCTACACCGTGCCAGGTGAGGCGGGCAAACCAGACGGCGCCGCATCGGACCCCGTCATGGCGTCGAAGGCGCAGGCCACCTGGCCGGGCAAATTCCAACCCTGGCGCGGCGGCGGCAATGTCTGGAATTCGATCGTGTACGACGCCGAACTGGGGCAGCTTTATCTCGCCACGGGCAATGGTTATCCCTGGGCGCGCACCTTCCGCTCCGAAGGCAAGGGCGACAACCTGTTCATTGATTCCGTGGTCGCACTGGATGCGAAGACGGGCGCCTATCGCTGGCACTACCAGGA